>NZ_CZPZ01000011.1 GCF_001458775.1 Candidatus Nitrospira nitrificans | reverse complement strand
TGGAGTTATATTGAAGTCCGTTGAATTTTGAATGAGGGGCTCCTGCCGTGGAATACTCTACGGGCACACAGGAAAGGAGCCACCGATGAGGCGGGAGACCAGACAACGGAAACAGGTGTTGGCAGGATTGCGAGCGATGACGGGTGAGGACCGAATGCTGGGGACCCTGGTCCGTGTCATTCACTCCGGGAAACAAGCGTTGGATGCGGTGATGCTGGAGATGGGACGGATGGTGGGTGAGAGTATCATGCTGATGGAGCGCGAGGAGATCGCGGGACCGGACTACCATCCGACGGACCCTGCTCTTCAAAAGTGGGCGCATGAGGACGGCTCGATCTTCCTGGGAGACCAGAAGGTCAAGGTGACGCGCCCCCGCTTGCGGCACGTGACGCAGGGAGAGCTGACCCTGCAGTCCTATGCCCGGATGCGTGCGCCGGGGGCATTTTCGGAGGAACTGTTGGCGAAGATTCTCCGAGGCGTGTCGGCGCAGCGCTACGCGGACACCGTGATCGAGGCCGCAGGGGCGTTCGGCGTGTCCGCCTCCTCGGTCTCTCGCAAGCTCGTGGAGCTGACCGCGACGAAACTGAAGGCGTTCCAACAACGATCTCTGGCCGACGTCACGCCATTTGCCCTCTTCCTCGACACCATCCACCGAGGGGGCGAGGCGTTTCTCGTCGCCCTGGGGGTGGACCAGGGTGGGGAGAAGAAGGCCTTGGGGTTCTGGCAGGGCTCTTCAGAAAATCACGAGATCTGTGAGGCGCTGTTTGTGGACCTGGAGCGTCGCGGGCTGGTCCTCTCCCGCCGAATTCTGTTTGTCACCGATGGCGGCAGTGGGCTGATCAAGGCGCTTCGAGCCCGGTTCGGTAAGAAGCTGGTGCATCAACGCTGTGCTATTCACAAGAGCCGGAATCTACAGCGGCACCTGGCAAAGCCGTATCGGGCAGAGGCGCATCGGCGGCTGATGACGGCGTTGGAGCAGACCAGCTATGCCGACGCGAGGCGGATGCTGCAGGAGTTGGAGGCCTGGCTCCGAACCAAAAACGAATCAGCGGCCACATCGCTCCGGGAAGCCTTTGAGGAATTATTGACCCTGCATCGGCTGAAGGTGCCGCCCCTGCTGCGCAAGACGCTCATATCCACCAATCCAATCGAGAGCATGTTCTCGCTGGTCCGGCACAGTGAGCGGAACCTCAAGCGAATCCGCGGGAGTGTGATGCTTCAGCGGTGGCTGGGGACCGTGCTGCTCTGCTGTGAGCAGCGGTTCCGGAAGGTCAAGGGCTATGCCGAGATTACGCAGATCAGGGCCACAATTGAGACCGAGCAGACAGAGGCGGCCTCTGTGCCGAGCAAGAAGGCAGCCTGACAAGAGCCATAACCATGGAGCGACTCAGAACATTTTCAACGGACATCTTGATAATTCCTCCATTTTGGGGCCCTCGACATTATGGGTATTGGGGCTATGGCTGGTAAACGTTCCCTGACGGGAAACCAGCGACACCGCCTTCCGTTGTGAAGGCGGCTACTCCTGCTCGGTTCGGTCTTTTCGTTGACAAGTCGCCCACGGACACATAGCCTGCTATCTAGCACCCATTAGTTATAACTCGCTACGACGCCGATCGGCTCGACAGGCAAAGAGTCAACGTCTCATGCTTCGCAGATAGGCAAATGGATCTGCCACGAGATAGAAGGACGCACGATGGTCACCCGTAAATTCCCGCGGTTTCCGGTCACAATCCCCAGCACCTTGGTTCAGAGAGACAAACTTCGATACAACGCGTCCGTGAAGGATCTCTCACTGAAGGGCTGCCGGTTAGAGAGCGTCGTCCAGCCCTTTACCGGCATGCAGGTGGAATTACTCATTGAACTGCCCGGCGAACCCACCCCCATCCACATCAGCAGAGGGGCCGTCCGCTGGTCCGGATCACAGGGAATCGGTGTCGAATTCTTAACCGTGGCACCCACCGAACAAGAACGACTCAAGCGGGTCGTCGAACAGCTTTCCGTAACGGCGGGACAGGCCCTCATCATTCCAAAAGGCACGCTGCCGAAGGCGTGAAGCAAATCGCTCAGCCGTCAGGACAGACTATTCCTCACCTTTGACGAGATCGACCATCTTTCCAAAAACAGACGGAGATCCTCTTTAACCAGAACGCCGATTTATCCGGCAAGCTGACCGGCAGGAATTGGAATTCACCGTGCTGCGCGTCATCCACGTTCGGCGCGCACAGGTTCGATCAAGTCCGCGCCCGCAGCTGGTTGCATTCCATCCATCCTGACCCGTATTCTGATTCCATGGATCTCTCGTCGTTGTCGATGGAACAATTGAAGGAACTGGTTCAAGGCCTCGTGGACGATCGGATTCGCGAGTTGATCGGAGATCCTGATCTGGGCCTCCGGCTCGGTGATTCACTCAGGGACCGACTCAAGCAATCATTGACGAACAGCGACCGGCTCTCCGGAGAAGACGTAGCCGAGCGGCTCGGCCTCCGGTGGTAAGATTCCATGCCCTGGTACCGCCTCGCCTTTCAACCCGGCATCGCACAAGATCTCGCCGCGATTGACAAACCCATGGCCCAACGGCTGCTCGACAAGTCCAAGTGGCTGGCATCCAATGTCGACAACCTGCGCCATGAACCCATTGCAGACGACCTTCCGGGACTCTGCAAGTATGCCGTGGGGGAATGGCGGGTTTTCTACACGATCGACCGAACGGAACAACTCGTCGACATCCACGCGATCCTGCCCCAGCGCGCGCTTCGCTCCTAACAGGCGGTTGGGAAACCCTCCGGCTTCGTTCTCGCGTCGTCGCCGCCTGATTCGGTGAAGGGCGCGTCTTGGCCCTCGGCTTCGCCGCGCCGGGGTGGGCGGAGAACAGACGTCTTTTTGAATAACCTGCCAAAGAACACTGATCGGGTCTCGATCAGTTGATGGTCCCCAGCACATCGGCGACATGCAGCTCAAACGTCCCCCGTGCCACGTCTTCGATGTAATGACGCAAGGCCGCCTCTACCACCGGAAAGGCGATCTCCTCCCAGGGGATTGCGTGGCGGGGAAAGAGCTGCACATCCAGACTTTCAAACCCTGCGCTGAACTGCTTGCTCTGAAGACGGCCGATGAAGGTCATGTAGACCTGCCCGATGCGAGGCAAGCTCAATACGGAATGGAGCCGCGTAATGGTCACCTGCGCCTGCGCCTCCTCGAGCGTCTCCCGCATCGCCGCCTGTTCGGTCCCTTCGCCGAGTTCCATGAAACCAGCCGGATAGGTCCAGAGGCCCAATCTCGGCTCGATGGCCCGCCGGCATAAAAGGATTTGATCTTCCCATTCCGGAATACAGCCCGCGACGATCTTCGGATTATGGTAATGAATAGCCTGGCAGGTTTCGCACACGAACCGAGGCAGGTTATCGCCGAGCGGAACCTTTTGGGTCACAGACTTTCCACAGGCGCTGCAAAAATTCATCCGCTGGCCTCTGAATCGGTAATCATCCGTGAGCAAAATGGATAGCATAAACCATCGCTTCTTTGCACCTTGTCCGCGCGGGCTTGAAGGCGTGCTTGAGGCAGAGCTTCATCACCTTGGCGTGCCGACGACGACCAAGACAGAGGGAGGCGTGGGCTTCCAAGCCTCCTGGTCGGCCATGTATCAGGTCAATCTCAATACACACATCGCCAGTCGCGTCCTCTGGGAAGTCGGACAGAGTCCTTACAGAACAGAACGCGATGTCTATCACGCCGCTTATGCACTTGCGTGGCCCCATTGGTTCACGCCCGCGCAGACAATCAAGGTGAAGGTAAGCGCCCGTCGATGTCCTCTCCCCAGCCTGGATTTCCTGACCCTCCGCATCAAAGACGCTATCTGCGATAAGTTTGCCACGGTCAGGCAGCGGCGCCCCAGCGTTGATACGGAGCGACCGAACATCAAACTCGACGCCTTTCTGGACGAGCGCGCCGTCACGTTTTATGTGGATACATCCGGAGAGCCGCTGTTCAAACGTGGCCATCGGACAGGCTCGGTCGAAGCGCCGCTTCGAGAAAACCTGGCGGCCGGCATTCTCCGGCTCGCTGGTTGGACCGCGAACGATGCGCTGCTCGATCCGATGTGCGGGAGCGGAACGATTCCGCTCGAAGCCGCCTTCATGGCCCGCCGGATCGCGCCGGGCCTCTCACGCAACTTCGGCTTTGAACAGTTGCTCGTTCACGACGCACATCGATGGGACCAATTTCGCGACGCAGCGCGAGCCAAGCAAGTGGCTCGGGCTTCCGCCGCCATCTATGCGTCCGACCGCGATCCGGCGATGGTGAAGATCGCGCAGCGAATGTTCGAAGGCGCCGGGGTGGCACACGATATCCGGCTGACGCAACAAGATATTCTGGATCTGGACGCGCCTGCCGACACCGGCGTGATGGTCATCAATCCGCCTTATGGAGTCCGCCTCAGCCGGCCGGACGAACTGGAGTCGTTTTACCCCAAGCTTGGAGATTGGCTGAAGCAGCGCTTCGCCGGATGGCGCGCCTATGTGTTGACCGGCGACGTCCGGTTATCAAAGCTGATCGGGCTGACGCCGTCCAAACGCATCCCCCTCTTCAACGGGGCATTGGAATGCCGGCTCTATGAATTTGTCATCGTCCGAGGCGGAGCGAGACGACGCCTCAGGCCGACAAACCAGCCTTGAATACTGATTCACCCGGGCGAAGATCAACAAAGTCCGCGTGAAGAAAACCGCAGCTCGGCCTCCACGAATGTGCGGCCCGTCCACCTGACCGCAGAGAGCATGAATTGAGCGAGGGTGCGCAAGGGTGCGATGGACGCCCTCCTTCCCCTTGACTTCCGAGCGTGGGAACCTATCAAGTTGTTATAATGTCTTGAACCCTGAGCAAGGATGGCCGCCATGGAACATACTGTCTTGTCGACGTTGCCGATACTTCCCGTTAAGCGAACGGTGTTATTTCCGGGCGTGATGATCCCTCTGACAGTCGGACGTGAACGTTCCGTAGCTGCGATAAACGCGGCGATGAAGACAGAAGAAAAGACCATCGTCGTGGTCGCGCAACGAGATCCTCAGACGGAAGAGCCCGTCTTGGCCGATCTGTATTCCATCGGCACGAAGGCGATCGTCAAGCAAATCGGTCAGTTGTCCGAGGGAACGATCCATGTGCTGGTACAGGGATTGGATCGCGTTGTCCTCCTGAAAGAAGAACAGTCCACCCCCTACTCCACGGCTCGTGTCCGCACCCTGGGGCGTCCATCGGACGATGGGCCTGAAGTCAAAGCCCTTCACCGAGCCGTTCAAGAACTTGTGTCCGAGTTGCCCCGATTGATCCAAGCTCCGGGCATTCAGGAAGTGGGGGCGGTGCTGAGCAATGAGGACGATTCCGTCGCGCTGGCCTATCGCATCGCCTCACTCGTCAATCTCAATGCGGTGGAAGAGCAGCAATTGCTCGAAAGTTCCTCGACCTTGGACCTTTTGCGCAGCCTGTACACCGCGCTGTCCAAGGAAATCCAAATACTTCAGTTGCGAGAAAAGATCGCCCAGGATGCCCAGACAAAAATCGGCAAAAGTCAGCGCGAGTACATCTTGCGCGAACAACTGAAGGCCATCCAGCAAGAGCTGGGCGAAGATGAGAATGAAGAGAACGAGGTCGCCCGGTTGAAAAAGCAGATTGCCGAAGCCGACTTACCCGAGCACGTGCGCAAGGAAGTCGAGCGCGAGGCCACGAGATTGGGCAAAGTGCCGCCGACCTCGCCGGACCATCAGGTCCTTCGGGCCTATCTGGAGCTGGTCCTCGAACTTCCTTGGAACAAGGCATCCGAGGAACATCTCGATCTCTCAACGGTCCGTCAGGTGTTGGAAGAGGATCATTACGGGATCAAGGAAGTGAAAGAGCGGATCGTCGAGCACCTGGCGGTCTTGAAACTCAATCCGACCGCCAAGGCCCCGATTCTCTGTCTCGTCGGCCCTCCCGGCGTCGGGAAAACAAGCTTGGGCCAGTCGATCGCAAGGGCGATGGGCCGGACCTTCGAACGATTCAGTTTGGGTGGTGTCCACGATGAAGCAGAATTGCGCGGCCATCGCCGCACCTACGTCGGCTCGCTGCCGGGCCGCATCATCCAGGCCATCCGCCGTGCGGGCGTCAACAATCCGGTCTTGATGCTCGATGAAGTCGACAAGATGGGGCGGGATTTTCGAGGCGATCCGGCTTCGGCCCTCTTGGAAATTTTGGATCCGGCGCAGAATCACACATTCCGTGATCACTATTTGGATCTTCCGTTTGACCTCTCCAAGGTTTTCTTTATCACCACGGCCAATACCCTCGACACCATCAGCCAACCCTTGTTGGATCGGATGGAAATCATTCGCCTTCAAGGGTACAGCGAGCGCGAGAAAGCCGAGATCGCTCGACGCTATCTCTGGCCGAGACGGCTCACGGAGGCAGGCATCGAGGCAAGCCAAGCCGTGCTTACGGACGAGGTACTGAATCTCGTCATTTCGCGCTACACCAGAGAAGCCGGCGTGCGCCAGCTTGAGCAGATGCTCGGACGGTTGACCAGAAAAGTGGCCTTGACATTCGCCGATCTCCGGGAAGGCCAGGAACGACGGCCTGTCGCCATTCCACCCGACATTCTCGGCGAGTGGTTGGGCTCCGAACGGTTTATGCCGGAAGAGGCCCGGAAGAGCCTGCCTCCAGGCGTCGCCACCGGCCTCGCTTGGACCCCGACCGGCGGCGATGTCCTTTATGTCGAAACCACCTTACTCCCTGGAAGTCACGAATTGACCCTGACGGGGCAGTTGGGCGACGTCATGCAGGAGTCCGCGCGCGCGGCCAGAAGCTATCTGTGGTCGCATGCGGAAAGCATGGGGTTGGACATCTCCCGGTTCAAACGAAACGGGCTCCACATCCATGTGCCGTCCGGAGCCATCCCGAAAGATGGGCCATCGGCCGGCATCACCATGGCGACCGCCCTGGCTTCCGCCTACGAGGGTAAGGCCGTGCGAAGCGACACCGCCATGACCGGCGAAATCAGCTTAAGCGGGCTTGTCCTGCCGGTGGGCGGCATCAAAGAAAAAGTGCTGGCGGCGCATCGCGCGGGAATCAAACGGATCATCATCCCGAAGGCCAATGAGAAAGATCTCAAAGAAGTCCCGCAGGAAGTGCGCGATGAGCTGACCTTCATCCTGACGGAACGGATCGAAGAGGTGTTACCGGCGGCCTTCAACCAGGACTCAGGCTACAGATCCAGCGGCAGCGGGAATGAACCTATGGCGACCTCCAGCGCCCCTGGGCATGCTTAAGTCTCATAGAAGGCACGGATGATCTGCGTCGTGTTGAACAGCAGGGCGCGCCGGCGCGTATAGACTGCGTGGCCATAGTAGTGGTCACGAGGATTCGTCGAGCCGGTGCTGTCCTTGTAGTCCACCAGCAAACAGCGGCCTTCGCTCGGGAACCGCACCGCGCGTCTTGCGCATTCCAGCCACCGTTCAAATCCATCGTATGGCTCGACCATCTCCCACACTTTCCTATTCGCCGCCTTGGCCGGTTCAGTCGGCGGGACGGCATCGCTGCCCGCAACGGCTAATTCCTGAACGTAATCTCCACCCCAGGCGATCGGCATCTCCATGGTTATCTGAGGCAGCTCCATCTTCGCCAGCCAACTTTTTCCATCTGTCCGCAAGTTCCGGTGATTCACGACGTGCAGCAGCTTTCCGATTCCGGAAGGATCCCACCCATAGCGAACCGGCGTGCCGAAGGTCACTATGTCGAGTGTCACTCCATGAAGGGGCGACGCGGTCGCGAGCATGGACTCAACAAGTTTGATCGTGTCGATGAGTGTGGTCTGACCGGCCTGGGCGGCATAGCCGGTCAACGTGTCAAGCAGCTTTGGCCGACCAGTGATGGGGCTTGGGCAGAGAAGATTCGACACGAACGCCAGCGTGAGTCCGGCTTGCCCATGCGCTTGGATGAGAATGCGGTGCCCCTTTCCCAAGTTCTGATGCTGACAGAGCTTGTGCAGTTCGGCGAGCAGGGACACGGCGGCGAGCGCCCGCCCAAGATGGTGATGTTCCGATGACCAGAGCAACCTGGTGCAGGAGATCGGCTGCGTCAGCTTCTTATTGATGGCCTTCCTCAACGAGTCGACATACTCGCCGGTGAAGTTCCCCGCGTCACCGATCTGTTCATCCAGAATGGTTTTCGTCGCATCATCGTCCGGAAGCGGCGGTGTGAGCCCGCCCGGCAGCGCCAGAATCCCGTTGCTGTCCTCGCGCATCGCGGCAAGCAAGGCATCGAGCCCCGAGACGCCCCGTGAATACCCTCGCTTGAGCCCACCCACCTCATCCAACCGCTGCGCGCCGAAGACATCGGTGCCGTGGAGCGAGCCATGGAGCAAGACAATGGCAGCGACTCCGGCCTGAAACAGACTTGTTCCGTACGCGGACATGGTCTCAGCCCAGGCTGGGGAATCCGGAGGGACCGCATCTGCCAGGTCGGCGAAACTCAATCGCTCGCCCGGACTCTTTCGCGATAGCTCGTCGTGCTGGAAATTATTCTCGACCGGCATGGGAAGATGTTCTTACCTGAAAAAGAGGTAGGAGCGCAATGAAGCGGAACAGCGGAAACGCTTATGAATACTGAGGGACAAGATTGGCCTGCTTTGATGGCGAACCTTTGGTTCATCGTTCTCTGGGAGTTGACTGAAAACCATCTTCAGCTTATAGCTGCCGTCCGAGAGTCGGTCGGTGCAATCAACCGTCTCACCTAGGAGGCGTCACATGATATGAAGTAGAGCATGGGTGAACAAAACAGATTTGCAATGCAAATGAAACACCTGAGACAGAAAAAAGAGCTAACCCAGGCCACGCTGGCATACAAGACGAAGCTTAGTCTCGGCTATGCAGCTCGGCTTGAACAGGGTTGACATGACCCACCTCTTAGCACTTTGGCAAGGCGTGCGAAAGCACTGAAGGTGACTTTGGAGGAATGAGTGAAATGAATGAGTTTATCAGTGAAGATGATCTGCAAACGTTTGAGGGATGGCTAAAGTATCAGGCTATTGACACTTCCATGATGACTACGGAGGAGTTGACCACCTGGCGGTACTGTTTCGAGGAGACACGGAAGCAGCGTGCTGCAAGCTCCAAGGTTGGGCTGATGAATCTCAAAACAGTTCCTGGGGAGAATAAATATGCGGTCGCGGTTCGTGAGGGAACAGACCTGTTCCTTGTTTTATGGATACGGCGCAATCAAAAAGGAGAGTATTTTGTTTTGAAACCGATGAGCGATAGACAATTGGATCTACATAGTAGGCACCATCATGATGGCACCCTTCACCATAAAGTTTTCAAGCAAAAGGTTCTCCCAGCTCAGAAGTCTCAGTCATTCCCCATTATAAATGGATTCACACCGAAGGATACTGGAGCCATCTGTGATCCGAAGGCATTCACCGGCATCGTCGAGGTTGCATCAGGAATTCTTGGGCCACGGCATGGCTGTATTGGTGTGGTTCTTGCTGATTCGGGTAGTGGTCTGCCCGACTATACGTGGGCGTATGAAATATTAACTCAAACGGTTTTTCGTGAAGTATCGCCGCACGTTGTAGTTTCAATCATGCGCAAGAAACATTCCGGCTAAAAGAGCCGCCACCGTGATCATCGACCTGAACGCACTAAGGTTCACAAAGCAGACCGGACATTAGCAGGGATTGAGCCATGAGAGTCGCGTTGTACGCCCGCTTTTGCAGTGAAAGTCAGCGAGAAACATCGATTATAGACCAGTATCGAAGTTGTGAGAACTATGCCGCACGACAGCATGGCTGGGAGATTATCCAGCGCTATGAAGATCGCGCTATTTCTGGCACCAAGGATGCGGATGCACGGCCTGGCTATCGTCAGGTGCTGGCCGACGTCAAGGCTAAGTTGTTCGATGTAGTTCTGGTTGATGATTTCAGCTAACGGTCACGATGCATGCGGGTTAACGAACCACCGCGGGCGTGGGTTCCGCGACTTCTGGCGTCACCTTTGGCTGGATTTGATTCTTCGGCATCACAGCCGTCGCCGTACAAATCTTATTCTCTTCATCGATCCGGCGATCAATGATTTTCACGTCTCGTAGGTATTCCTGAACGATTTCTTCACGAGTCAGTTCGATGTCTTGTTCGCTCTCGCGCCCCGACCGTTCACGGACACGGTCGATCATGTGTTCCTTGACCAACACACGAATTTGCTTGGCCAGATCGGTCCGAGCTGAAAGCTCCGACACACGCCGGCAGACAACCTGGCCTTTGGTAAGATCACCCTGGCCTTTGCCGATCCAATACTGATCGGGAGAATAGCCCACTTCGGCAGCTGAACTCGTGATGAACCCATTTCCCCAGCTAAGCCAGAACCCCACCGCCGTAACAAGGATTCCAAGGTTCTTCTTCAAGGCTTCCATTTTAGCGGCCTCCGCCCGGTGCCCCGAAGGACGGAGTTCCCCGATGAGGCGGACCTGGTTGCTGCAATCCCGGCGGCCCCTGAGGCACTCGCCTTGCTCCGCCAAAACCTTGGACAGATTGACGATCACCCTGAGGCGATCCGGGTGTCCGATGAATGATCTCATTCAATGGCCGAGCGCCCGGCAATCCACCAGGAGGCGGCACCAGCTCATGGCTCGGCATCCGGCCAGGCTTGCTCCCAGGCCTCGGCGCGTGAGGCGGAGCCGGTTGCCGGCTGGTGATGATCTGTTGCGCGATCGCGACATGTGGATTGTTCGGGGAAAGGCCGATCGCGTTATTGAGCAGGGATTGGGGGAAACCAACCGGTGAGACCAACACCCAATTTGTCCAAGCCTGCGACACCATGGCGTTTGATTGTACCCGATCGATGATTTCCTTCCGCTTGTGCGCCGCCTGCTGGATCTGATCCGGTGTGGATGCATTGCCCAACGCTTGATTGGCCGATTTGAGTTCCTCTTGCAGCTGTTCATTTTCTTGTTTCAGTTCGGCCAGCTGAACACGGGCATCCTCGTTTTCCCGAAGCGCCGTAATCGCCCGCGCCACTTCTTCCGTATCCATCTGCGCCAGGAGGTCCGCTGTTATCACCACGACATCGCCGTCGAGAGCCGTGGAGATCCGCTGATTGAGCACGATCACTAATCCAGCCGTGTAGGTACGGATTTCATCTTTGGTCACATCCATGTCACTCACGACGGTGACGCTCTCAAGGTAGGTCGCGACTTGTTCGAGGGCGTTCCGCTTGGCCGCCTCGGTCGCGAGTCGGACGGCATCTTCACGGGTATCGCGGTCACCCATCCGGTACTCGCCTTGCGCATTGACAACCCTGATATCAGCGAGCGCGGGGGCGGCGGTGATGAACACCGCAAGCGCGAGAAACAAAACAATGGGTCGATACGATTGATAAGACAGCAGGCAGATGGGAGGCTGCTGATGAAAAACTTGACCCGACATCGCCTCCCCTTTCTCGCCCCTGCGCACGGATGGAAACGGTGAGCGGTTTCAGCATAGCAGCCGGAAGGCGGTTCCGCCAGCAATCGCCCGGTGCTTCCCCACCTTGCCTTCCGGAAAATTTGCATGTTAGGGTACCGTTCTTACTTCAGCAGGCTGCGGAAAAACGTGGTCGATGCCATATGGCCAGAATTTTCCGTTCGGTGCTGACACCAGAATTACTTCAGGATGCTCAAAAAGGCTGTCCGGCAAGACCGCAGCGAGTGAAGGGGCGAGCGTACGTTTCGGTACGTTGAGCCTCTGAGCCCGCGTCGCCGACTTTGCGAGGCGGGCGAGGCGAGAACGAAGCTGGCGGACTTTTTCAGCATCCTGTTAGGATACATGCGGGTGATACTGCGCTATGACATCTCCATCACGGCACCTTCGCTCGATCCTTGTCGGTCTCCTGACCGTCTTATTTGAAACCGGGGTCTACGCAGCCGGTGGTGCGGCGCTCCCGATCGGGAAAGAAACAGCACCCCCGGGGACTGGGACGGAACATGTCATCCTCTTTGTGCTGGAGGGATTCGGTCAAGAATCGCTCAAAGGCGGAACGATGCCGGTCCTGAGCAAGCTCATCAAGGACGGGTCGGTGACCTGGTCCGCGAGCGGAGTTAAGCCGGCCCTACGATTGCCCACGATGGCATCGCTCGTGACCGGCATGCCGGTGGAAAAACATGGAATTACGTGGAACTTTTTTGAATTCAGCCGAGGGTACCCTCGCCATCCCAGCCTCTTTGACTACCTGGATCTGAGCGGGGGCCGAGACAGCGCCATCTTTTACATGGATGAGTCTCTGTATCAGCTCGCCAAGCCGGAACCCTACACCGACTATCAACTCTGCGGGGCATTGCGGCCCGAGTGCGGCTCTCAAAAACTCGTCGCCTACATCCAGCAGTATCTGCAAAAGGCGACCAGCGGACACGGATATGGGCACGCGATTCTCTCCCTGCCTCATTTGCTGGTGGTTCACCTCCCGGAAGCAGGAAGGGCCGGAGTAACCCACGGCTGGGACTCGAAAGAATATCGAGAGGCGTTACGAACGGTCGATGACGCCATGAAGTCTGTCCTGAACCTCTTTCAGGAGTATTCACTTTCCGGGCGCACCACCGTCGTCGTCACCACTCTCAGCGGAAGGGGGACCGACCCTGGCGCCGAGGTCCCCACGACAGAGTCGCCGGTCGTTCCCTGGATCGCCTCGGGAGCCGGAATAAAACATGGCCGACTCATCCGTCGGCCGGTGTCGATCATCGATACCGGAGCCACCGTGATGAAAATCCTGAAGCTGGAAACTCACATGGAATGGGAGAGTCAGGCCGTGGAGGAAATTTTCGAAACCGCCGGGGCCACTCCAGCCGCACGGCCCCGCAAGAAACGTTAGTCAACCATGCGCTACGCTACCCTCATGCGACATTGGTCTCTCCTGATATGGGGTTGCACGCTGACGAGCCTGCTGGTTATGGCCGACTCGAAGGAGGGGTCAGCGGGAGACCCTCCGGCTGCTCATCTCAGGGAACATGGGATTACCATCGACGCCACGAAGCTGGTCCCCACTTCCTGGTGGCAAGTCCCAGGTGTGACGCCCTCGATCTGGAATTCGGATCCCGAGTCGCTCGATGCGCCCAAGACATCCGAGCGCCGGGAACTGCGGTTGAAGCCGGGCAAGTATAAGTTCATCAGCTTCACATTCGATTTTCCCTTTACGGTGAATCTCAACGGCACGCTCGATTTTTCAAAATCCTTGGATCAATGCGTCGAAGGCCGCGGGACACAGGCGTTGGTGGTGGTGTGCAAACGCATGTACCCCTACGGCGGGCAACGCGACGCCTATTACGATCAGAAACCGAACGATGGCTAACGCACTCGACGATCTGTTGGAAGCGCTTGAAGATGTGGACGATGCCACCCGAGAGGAGGCGGCGAAGACGCTGGCCGACCTGGGCGATCCCGTTACCCTGGACGCGCTGATCAGCGCTTGCGGCGATGACTTCTGGTCCGTGCGGGCCCATGCAGGCTGCGGCGTCGCGAAAATCGGCGGCCCGAAGGCGGTCGAAGCTCTGGTCGGCCTTTTCAACGATTCCATCATGGAAGTTCGCGATCAAGCGGTCGAGGCCGCGGTAAAGATAGGTCCGATCCTGGTCGATCGCCTGGTGACCGCCATGAAAGACGAACGTTGGCGCATACGCGAATATGCCGCCAAGGCGGCCGGCAAGATCAAGGACTCCAGAGCGGTCGACGCGCTGATCGGCGCCTGTCGCGACCGGGACGGGGCCGTCAAAAGCGCAGCCGCGGAAGCCTTGGGCAGAATCGCCGATCCAAAAGCCATTCCGTCCCTGATCAAGCTGTTTCGGGATTCTTCGAAGATCGTGCGCGAGACAGCCGGAACGGCGCTGGTGTACATCGGGTATCCCTCGGTCGATCCGTTGATCGACAGTCTCAAAGACAAGGATTTTGTGGTTCGATGTCACGCGGCCCGCGCGTTGGGCGGGATGACCACCGACTATCAAATCGGCAGGTCCTGGGTCCAGGACGCCAAGGTCGTGGATGCCTTGATCGCCGCCTTGAAGGATGCTGACCGAGCCGTTCGCGAAGACGCGACCATCGCGCTCGGCATGATCGGTGATCCCCGCGCAATCGACGCGCTGGTTGAAGCCATGAAAGACGGAGCCGTGAAGCGCCATGCCATCGCCTCACTCGGCATGATCGGCGATGCGCGCGCGCTCCCGGCCGTGTTGGACGCCTTGAAGGGCAAGGGCATCAAACAGGAGGGCACGCCGACACCCGGATGCATCGTCAGCGAAGATGCGTTCATCAAGGAAGCCGCCGCCACGGCCCTCGGTCAGTTTCGCGATCCTCGCGTGATTCCGGATTTGATCATGCTGCTGAAAGACGGAGTCTTGCGTGAAAAGGCCGCGGCGGCGCTGGCGGTGATCGGAGACGCGGCCATCGAACCCTTGATTGCCTTCCTCTACGACCCCAAAGCGTCCGAAGTCGAGGCTGAAAAGGAACGCGTGCTCTCTTACGCGTCTGTTCGGCTGACAGCCAAAGACGCTCTGAAACAGATCGTGCTCGATACGTTGGATAAGCTTGGATGGACGCCTCCTGATGAAGTGGTGGAGATCAGCTCAAGTCAGGCCGACAACCTGCGCGTCGATCGACCGTTAGGGCAAACCGGGCGATTTGGCCCGTCCGGCGACATCGCGTGACACGCACGCGCGAATCCATCGCTCTTCGGTGACGACCGCGAGTTCTTTCCCCACGTGAACCACGATCCTTCGCGTGGGCCGGATGACAGCATGACCGATATAGTGACGGAACAGATCGCGGCACTCAAGGACCAGGATTGGGCTATCCGTGGTGAAGCGGCCGTCCTGCTCGGCACCTTCCAAGATCCGCGAGCGGTGGTTCCCCTGGTGGCCCTCCTTCGGGACCAGGACCGTTCCGTGCGGGAGGCGGCGATTGAAGCGTTGCGCTCGATCGGAGCCTCGGCCGTCGATGCAGTGGGAACCTGCCTCATGGAGCCGGATCTCTCGGTCCAGGAATCAGCGTCGGCCATCCTGGCCGCCATTGCGGATGAGCGGGTGCTCGCGCCGCTCATCGCGGCCCTGCGCAGCGGCGACTGGATCGTTCGGATGCACGCGGCCAAGGCGTTGGGGCGGGTACGGAACACAGATGCGGTTGAGCCGCTCCTTCCGCTGCTTCAGGACAAAGTCAAAGCGGTTCGTGAGGAAACGGCTGCCGCTCTGGCCGCCATCGGCGACGCGGCGATTCCATCGCTCTTGAAGGAGTTGCAGCATGAGGACTGGCTCGTTCGTCTGCATGCGGTGGAATCGTTGGGGAAGTCAAAATCGAAAGGGGCTGTGGAACCGCTGTTGTCGGTGTTGTTCAACGATCGAGACTCGGCGGTTCGCGAAGATGCGGTGCGAGCCCTCGGCGAGATCGGTGATCCCCAGGCGGTCGAGCATCTGTTCATGGTCATGCGCGAGCCCGGACTGCGGACGGTGGCGGTTGAAGCACTCGGACGGATCGGCGATCGACGCGCCGTTCCGGTCCTGATCGATGTCGTCACAGGGGCCAATCCTCCGGAAGTGACGAGGCCGGTGGCCGGCTGCGGAGACCAATGGAATGAAGAAGCGATCACGCAAAGCGCGGCGGCTCGGGCACTGGGCATGATCGGCGACGAGAGGGCCATCCCTTCGCTTGTCGCGGCGTTGGACCGGACATGTACACGAGTGGAAGCGGCGGCGGCCTTGGCCAAATTCGGGTCGAAGGTCGTTCCCTTTCTGCTTCCGCTGTTGAACGAGCCTCGTGATGAAAATCTCCTGTTTCACGTCCGTGAGACACTGGCGTCGGTCAGATGGAGAAGCAACGGGCGGTCACGGACGGGATGGAAGCAATAGCCTACGGGATGTTCAAAAAGACCTTTGATCTCACCCGCCCAACCCCGGCGCGCCCGCTCAGCGAGGCGAGCTCGCCTCGCGCCTGCGTCGACGCCCGGCGCGGCGAAGCCGAGGGCCATGACGCGTCGTTCCACGGGCAAGGCCGCGGCGAGCGAAGCGAGGCATACTTTATTCTGTATGTTGAGCCTCCAAGCGATGCGAAGGCGAAGCTGGAGGGCTTTTTCAACATCCCGCTCCCCCACTGACTATCATGCCGAAGGAAACGATAGAGACGCTGGTCTCCGAACTGATCCATGAAGAGGATTGGCGCCGCATGCGAGCCACGGCCGCTTGTGTGGCCGGCGGTCCCCGTTCGGTGCAGGCGCTCATCGAGGCCCTCCGGTCCGGGCCCACCGAATTAAAAAAAGAAGCCGCCGCGATGCTGGCCCGTATCAAAGATCCGCAAGCCGGAGTTGCGCTCGTCGGCCTACTCGAACATGACGAGGAGGTTGTTCGAAAAGCCGGTGCGTCAGCCCTTGAACAGATGGCAGGAGTGCTCGACACGGACACGGCTCGGGCGCTGGTGGCCTTGCTTCCTAAAACTCAGGACCGTGCGACCCGACAAGTCCTCAGCCACCTGATCGGGGCGATTCCCACATCGGTTCTCTCCCTCTGCGACATGCTGAAACATCCTGATGAAGAGGTGCAAGTCGCGGCGGCGCTGATGCTTGATCAATTATTGGATCCCCGTTCCCTTGATGCATTCATCGACGCCATGGGCCGGCCGGCCGTTCGAGATATCGCCGTCGGCACGTTGAAGAAACTGGGCGCGATCCGGGAACGAATCGATGAAACGTTCAATGCGTTGCGTGAAGTCGAAGGGGCCAGCGAACGTGAGGAAGCGCGCATGGCGACGGTCATCGACCTTCTCGGGATCGGTCGGCCGAGCGTGGAAATCCTGATCGAATATCTCGAAGACGATGATTGGCTTGTGCGCGAGGCCGTGGCCGACTTATTGGGGAAAATCGGGGATGTGCGAGCCGTCGAGCCCTTGATGAAGCGGCTGGAACAGGACAAGGATACCGGCGTGAAAGAATTGGCGATCAAATCCCTTGGACTGATCGGCGATGCGCGGCCCACCCGGCTCTATCTCGACGCCATTCCCATCCGCCCGCTGCGGGTGTATGCCATGGAAGCCTTGGCCAAGATCAAGGAAGTGGAGGTCCTGCGCCCGCAGAAAGAACTCTTTGACCGACTCCGAACGGATCGTGACGGCCTCGTGGCGTATAATGCGGGCTTGATCGCCGACAAACTTGAAGCCATCATGGCCACGGAAAGTCAGCCCCCCGAAGAGGATACCGAGAATGACTGAACAAGGTGCATCGGATCGAATCGATCGACTCATTCAAGCATTGCACGACGAGAACGAGGCCCTGCGCGACCATGCGATCGCGAGCCTCGGCCAAACCGGTCCGGAGGCGCTTCCCCGGTTGATCGACCTTATGGCCGATGAAGATGCGGTGATTCGAGAGGCCGCGGCGAGCGCGGTCGTTCGGATGGGGCCATCCGTCGTCGAGCCGATGATCGAAGCCTTAGAAGACAGCTCCTGGGCGATCAGAGAACAGGCGGCCTCGGCACTCGGAAAATTGCGGGACCGACGGGCCACCGAGCCTCTCGTCAAGGCAATCAAGGACCGTGACGGCGCCGTCAGGACGGCGGCTGTGTGGGCGCTGGAGCGGATCGGCGACTCGCAAGCGGTGCCCGGGTTGATCGATGCGCTCATGGACAACACCCTCCGCGAAGATGCGGCCCGGGTGCTGAAGAAGATCGGCGACGTGCGGGCGGTGGAGGCCTTGATTGATGGGCTCTTAGGCTCCAATTGGATGGTTCGGCGTCATGCGGCAGAGGCGCTGGGCAAGATCGGTGATCGCCGAGCCGTCACTCCCTTGATGGCATCGCTGAAAGACGAAGACTGGTTGGTCAGGCGCAATGCCGCCGAATCACTCGCGCGGCTCGGCGCGACAGAAGCCATTCAGGCCTTGCTGGGGCTGCGCGAGGACGAGAACACGATGGTGCAAGAAACCGTCGAGGCCGTGCTGGCCAGTCTCGGCTGGACACCTGAACCGCAATAACCCAAACCGTAGAGGATACATGCCCATGGCGGATGAAGCTCCGAAGTTGATTCAGATCGTTCCGAAAGGTGGAGAAAAGAAAGACGGTTTCAACCTGGTGACCGAGCGGGTTGTGGCGGTCAACCCCGAAAGCAGGCAACTCGAGGTCGAACTCCTGGCTTACGACGGCAAGACAGTCGTGCTGGACGTGGACGAGGACGCGCTCGAGGATCTGAAAAAGATCAAGGCGGGAGACGGCGCCACGATCCGTGTGGTGGAAGAAGGCGGCAAGCGGGTCGCGAAGAGCTTCAGGATTCGTCCTAAAGATCCCAACACCGCCAAAGCCGACGCCATGTTGCTCGATCTCAGGGATACCCATTGGCTCAACAGAAAATACGCGGCAGAAGTCTTGGGTGAGTTGAAAGATCCACGCGCGGTCGATCCCTTGGTCGCGGCATTGAACGACGAGGTCGGCGACGTGCGGCAACGAGCCTATGATTCATTGATCAAACTCGGCGGTCCCTCCGTCCCGTCGCTCATTCCGCTCCTGGTTTCCGAGGAGGACGAGATACGTCAATCCGCAACCGAAATTCTTCGAAAGATCGGCAAACCGGCCGTCGAACCGCTGGCCACCGCGTTGACCGATGCCGATGAACGGCTGAAGACTCGCATCATGAAAGTGCTCGATCGAATGGGGTACAAGCCAAAGACCAAGGAGCAGGCCAAAGCCGAGCTGCCGAGGCTGACCTAGCAGGGTTTTAAAAAAGTCCGCCTGCTTCGTTCCCCCCCTTGCCGAAGCGGCTTCGCGAGACAGGTCGCAGCGCTTGAAAGTGCCTGAAGCCCTTCGCCGGCTCAAAGGCCCTCGGCTTCGCCGCGCCGGGCGTCGACGCAGGCGCGCCTGGGTGGGCGGGTGAAAACGTTGGCCTTTTTGAACAGCCTGCGGGCTCCGCTCAGCGAGTGTGCTTGAGACCCTGTGCCATGCGCCCGACCGATACATGCGTGAATCCGACGGCCCCAACGCGTTCGGGATCGTAGACGTTGCGGAGATCGAGCAAGAGGGGAACTCGCATGACGGACTTCAGTTTTTCAAAGTCGAGATTTCGAAACACATTCCACTCGGTCATCAACACCAGCGCATCAGCTCCTTCAGCCGCGTGGTAGGTATCTCTGCAGGGCTGGAGCTCGGGCATGATCTGACAGGCTTCCGTGAGGGCCTCCGGATCATACGCGCGAATGCTCGCGCCCTCGGCCAGGAGGGCGCGACCGATCGCCAAGGCCGGGGCCTCCCGGATGTCGTTGGTATTGGGCTTGAAGGAAAGGCCCAGCATCGCCAACGTCTTGCCTTTGAGTCCCCCGACCGCCTCTCGAATCTTGTCGATCATCCGTTCTCGCTGAATGTCGTTCACCCGTGACGCGGCGGAAGCGATCTGCATAGGATAGCCGTTTCGCTCACCGGTCTGAATGAGCGCGGCGAGATCTTTCGGGAAGCATGAGCCTCCGAACCCGGGGCCTGCGTGAAGAAACTTCCCCCCGATGCGATGATCAAGCCCCATGCCCTTCGCCACCATTTGCACATTGGCTCCGACTTTTTCGCACAGATTCGCGATCTCATTGATGAACGAAATCTTCGTCGCCAGGAACGCATTGGAGGCATATTTGATGAGCTCAGCGGTCGGCACATCCGTTACAACGATCGGTGTTTCGATCAAATACAGGGGTCGATACAGGTCCTTCATGATCGCCACCGCTTGATCGCTGTCCGCGCCGATCACCACGCGATTCGGTCGCATGAAATCCTCAATGGCCGACCCTTCGCGGAGAAACTCCGGATTTGAGACCATATCGAACCCAAAGGCATTCGCCTGAGCCTTTGCAATCACCTCGCGAAGTTTTGCGCCGGTGCCGACGGGCACTGTGGACTTGGTCACGATGACCTTGTAGCCGGTCATGTGCCGCGCAATCCCTTTGCCGACTTCTTCGACGTAAGAGAGATCGGCGGAACCATCGCCCCGAGGCGGAGTCCCGACCGCGATAAAAATGACCAACGCCTTCTCGACGGCCTTCGCGATGTCCGTGGTAAAACTCAGCCGGCCTTCTCTGATCCCCTTGGCCACCAATTCCTTGAGCCCAGGCTCATAAAACGGAACCTCGCCTTTCTCCAGCTTCTCGATCCTTCGCCCGTCGCTGTCCATGCAGGTTACGTGAACGCCGAACTCGGCGAAACATGCGCCCGTCACGAGTCCGACGTAACCGCTCCCGATCACACTGATGTGCATGATTCCTCCCTGGTTGCTTTAAGTAAGTGGTGCGAAAGTATAACAACCTGAACCGCATGGAGCAACGAATTCCAGGATGATCGGCTCCATGAAGGTCCTTCCCGCTTCGTTGACTCTCGGAAAATGCGTTGAGTACAATCCGACGCCGTTTCCCACGCTATCAGGAGAGAGGCTCCATCCCGTTGTTCAAATCGATGACTGTACATCCTGCCCACATTCCCCGCTGGTTTCTGCTCGTGACCGCCCTTGTGACCGGAGCGGTGGTGATGGCGTTGGAAATCCTCGGCAGCCGGCTGTTGGCTCCCGTCTTCGGCAGTTCGTTGTTTGTCTGGGGCGCGCTGATCGGAGTGATTCTGGCCGCCATGAGCAGCGGATACGCGTTCGGCGGATGGATCTCGGATCGCTATGCCGGCAGTGGGGTGCTGGCCGCCCTGTTGTTTTTTTCTGGAAGCTGGACGTTTCTCGTCGCGTGGGCGAACCAACCTATTCTGTTTGAGATCGAGAAGATGGTGCAAGACCCACGCTGGGGCCCTTGCCTGGCCGCGACTGTTCTCCTCGCCCCCCCCGCGTTCGGACTCAGCGGCGTATTGCCGGCCATGTTGCGTTTGGCGGTCGCGGACATGGATCACCTCGGTCGGCAGACAGGCCGCATGATCGCCCTGTCGACCGTCGGCAGTCTGGCCGGCACGTGGGGCACTGCCTTCTTTCTCCTATCGTGGCTCGGAAGCCAATCGCTGATGGCCTGGCTGGGCGGCATTCAGGTCGGACTTGGAATCTTGTGGTTCATGAAAGGGACCTTAGTCCGCCCCTTGATAGGACTGCTTGTCCTTGGTTGCTTCGCCTTGTTGGGAACCCTGGCTCTCCATCCGATCCCACGATTGAAGGCCCCCATCTATCAAGAGGAAAGTCCGTACCAGCAGGTCCGAATTCGAGAAGACGATCTCTTTCGGTATCTCGTGTTGGATCGTACGTTCCACGCCACGATGTGGAAAGTCGACCCGACGACCCTCTTTCTCCCCTACAGCCAAATGATGGTGTCTTCGCTGGCATTGGTGTCCGAACCGAAGCGCGGCCTCATTCTCGGCCATGGCGGCGGTTCGCTCGCAAAGTGGTTGGCGCGGCACTGGCCGGCTTTGGAGTTGGATATCGTGGAGTTCGACCCGGTCGTCGTCCGAATGGCCGAAGAGTATTTTGAGTACCGCCCGCCGGCCAATCATCGCGTCTTCGTGAAGGACGGGCGAGCCTTTCTCAACGCGACGGATCACACCTACGATGTCATGTGGATCGATGCGTTCGCGCGAGACATGATCCCTTTTCATCTCACCACGGCGGAGTTTTATTCCTTGGTGCGCGCGCGCCTCAACCCGGAGGGAATCGTCGCGGTCAACCTGGCCTCATCCGGGAAAGAAAGCGATCTCGCTCGAGCCGCGGCGGTCGTGCAAACCATGCGACAGGCCTTTCCGGTCCTCGCCACCTTCGCCGTCGAGGGGCCGTGGAAAACGGGAATGACCCCGGCGAAGAATCTGATCTTCTTCGGAGGCCATGCGATCGAGCATGAAACAGAGAACGCGCTCGTGGCCAAGATCACGGACATGGCGATGAATCAGCGCCTGCCGATGGAAACACTCGCGCTGTTGAGCACTCGCCGGATCGATCCCTGGCCGCCCGGCGTCGTCCTGAGCGACGATTTTGCCCCCTACGATCTTCTCCTCGGACGAGAACGATCGCCATTGGTGGAATAATGAGGACAGGCGGCGTATCGGCGGCTGCGGTAGAAGTGTCCATGAATACTGCGGGCGAGATCTATTCGTTGGGATGCTGAGCAGGCCGAGTGGCTCCCTGTTCATGGCAGCCGCTCCACGTACAAATGCTTTGATCACCGGCCTCGCCGAGCAGTCGAAGCACCTCGGCGATTTCCGCCTGTCTTTTGAGAAAATACCGAGCCGCGGACCCTTTCTTCTTGCCGACTCGCACGGTCAGAATGCGGTGATCCCGAAGCGCAAAGACATCCTCATCAGTTTCGTCGTCTCCCACGTAGAGAGCCGTGCCGCAGTCAAGACGGCGCATGTACTCCAGCACCGCCGTGCCCTTGTGTGACGCCGTCGGCGGCATCACATTGACGACGGATTTCCCAAGGACAATGCGAGGAGGCGGAGACAATTCGGCGACGATGCGGGAGATCAGCGCCCGAGCCTCGTCCCGCTGATCGACGGTTCGATAATGGAACGAGAGCGAATAGGATTTATTCTCGACGGCCACGCCGCTTCGAGTCAGCTCATCCTGAAATCGTCCGGTGATCAATTGCAGCCATCCGGAGCTGGTCTCGCGGACTTGCTGGATATCCTCCTGGCGCGTGTGAGGGCCTTCTGAACCATGGTTTCCGATCAAGTGGGGCACGGCGGTTCCAACACGCGAGCGGAGGTCCTCCACGGAGCGTCCCGAGATAATGGCGGTGGGAACGCGCTTCGCGAGTTCCTCGAGCCAGAAACGGATGGGACGCGATAGCCTCGCCGCATGATGCTCTCGGACGATCTTCGCCAGAGTTCCGTCAAAATCAAACGCATACAGCGAACGACCTTTTCGGAGCGCTCCGAGCTCGCTTCTCCCTGTTTCCGTCAATAAATAGTCCATCGTCCGTCAACTCAACAAACTCGGCCGCCGCACCTGTTTCATGACCCGCTCCTTTTGTCTCATGCGGGCGGCATCGATCAGCATGCGCCCGGCCCAGCGATACACGTTGAATTCCTGGATCAAGCCGCGCATGCTCTGCATCCTGGCCCGCTGCTCCACCTTCGGCATCGTCAGGCCAAGGTGCAGCGCGGCCGCAAATTGATCGATGTCGTAAGGGTTGATCACCAACGCCTCCGTCAGTTCCCGAGCGGCTCCTGTGAATTGACTCAGAATCAACACTCCCTGCTCGTCATCCCGGGCGCCGACGAACTCCTTGGCCACCAAATTCATGCCGTCATGGAGGCTGCTGACGACGCAGATGTCCGCGCCGCGATAACACTCACAGACCTGAGACGCCGCGTGATGCTGAATCCGCAAGCAGATCGGTTCATACCCGTCGCGCCCAAACCGCTTGTTGATCTGCTCGGCCAAGGCATAGACCTGGCTGGTGAAATGCTGGTACTGCTCGATCATGGAACGGCTGGGAGCGGCGATCTGAATAAAGGTAAACTTCCCGATCCATTCGGGCTGGAGTTCCAGTAATCGTTCCACGGCCATGAATCGCTCTAGGATCCCCTTCGTATAATCAAGCCGTTCGACCCCAAGGCCGATGAGGCGATCGGGAGGCATCCCGTAGAACGCGCGCAGTTTCGATCGACATTCCGGAACCGGTTGTTGATCGCACAACCCTTGCAGGGGCCACTCGATGGAAATCGGATAGGGGTTGACCGCCGTCATTTTCCCCCCATAGGAAACCGTCGAACTGTTTCGATCGATGCGCGCCTCGAGTATCCGGTCGACACAGTCGATGAAGTTGTTGCAATGGACTCTGGTATGGAACCCCAGGATGCTGCTCCCAAGCAGCCCTTCCAAAAGTTCCTGCCGCCAGGGACAGATCCCGAAACTTTCCGCATTAGCCCACGGAATGTGCCAGAACGTGATGATCGTCGCCGTCGGCAACCGATCTCGGATGAGCTTTGGAACCAGGGCGAGGTGATAATCCTGAATGAGGACGACCGGATTGTCGGTCGTGGCCTCCTCATAGACCGCTTGAGCGAAACGCTCATTGACGGCGACGTAGTGTTTCCAGTCGGACGAACGGAACGTGGGCCGAACGTGGGCGATGTGGCAGAGCGGCCATAATCCCTCGTTGGCAAACCCGTAATAGTATCCGGCCTCTTCCTCCGCGGTCAGCCACACACGCCGAATCTCATAGGCGGGATGCCCCGGTGGAACACTGACATGGTTTCGGCCGTCCACCACCTCTCGATCTGCGGATCCGTTCCCATGCGCGACCCATGTCCCGGAACAGGCGCGCATGACCGGCTCAAGCGCCGAGACCAGTCCGCTCGCCGGCACCTGCACGACGATTTTCTGATCCTGCCAATAGTGCGCATAGGGCTGCCGGTTGGACACGATCAGCACCTGATCGCCCGAAAACTGCTCATGGAGAATGGATTTGAGGCTGGCCGGAGACCATGAAATCTGCGTCTCATCGCGCATGCGGCGATCCGCTTCAAGAGCCTGGACCAACGAGCGCAAGTCCTTCGCCAGCGGCTGGAGTTCCGGAGCATGTTGCTCCTGCGTCAGGGGGTTCAGGAGTCGTTCGCCCTTGACCATCGCTCGAACCCCGGCCACCCATTCTTTCCAGCTGAAATGCGCGACCAAGACCGTCACGAGCGAGATGACCGCCGTAAGTCCCGCAAATAAATAAAAGACGTAGCGTTTGGTGTCGCTGCTCCGTTGTTGGATAAACCTCATGTCGTGCAGAAGGAGAAGACGTCCCAGCCGGCGCCCGTTGGATTCAATGGACGCCGACATGATATGAAGCGGTCCGCTGCTGAAAGATCGCAGGGTCGAGGAGTTGGGAGCGAGGTTCAGCGTATCCCGACAGGTCACATCCTGCGGATAGGCCTGAGTCTCGTAGAGCAGCCGATTCTCAAGGTCGCAAAAGCCCAGGGCATATAGCCGCTCATCCTGAATAATGCGCGTAAAATAGGCGGAGATCTTGTCTTTCGAATTGGTGATCAGAAGGTCCGCCAGCGGTCCTTCCATCGTGTTGACCATGAGCTTGGACCGCATATCGAGATCACGGACAAACCATTTCAATTCGAGTGAATCGACGAGCGGGATGACCCCATAGGCGATCACGGCCAACACGATCACCAAGGGGAGCACAAAACGCAGAGAGAGCGCGAGCAGCCTCATGGAAACAAGGTAGTTTACTTTCCCCGAGAAATCAAATATGGTCACTCTATGTATCAGTACGGTCTCATCGGAAACTGTCAGGTTTCCGCTCTGATCAGCGCGCACGGGTCTCTCGACTGGCTGTGTCTTCCGAGACCCGACAGCCCCCCGATCTTCGGGAAAATCCTGGACCAGGAGGGCGGCCAGTTTTCCATCTCCGCATCTATCCCGTCCTCGGAAACAACTACGACACAACAGTACCTCCAGAATACCAATATCCTGGTGACGACCGTCTCGTTACCCAACGGGGACGCCTTCCGGATTACCGACTTTTGCCCGCGCTTCCTGCAATATGGCCGCATCTATCGTCCGGCCGCCCTATTTCGAATCGTTGAGCCGCTGAACGGATCACCGTCTATTCGTGTCTGTTGCAAGCCGGTTTCCGGTTGGGACAAAGCGCCGGTTCGACCCGTCCGCGGCAATAGCCACGTGCGGTACGATATTCGCGGAGACTACTTGCGGTTGCTGACGAATATGCCGCTGACATACCTCTGCGAGGAAACGCCGGTCATCCTGACGTCGAAGATGTATTTCGCGTTGACGTGGGGACTCGGGATTGAAGATGACCTCGTCAAGGTCAGTCACGAATTCCTCGATCAGACGACCAAATACTGGCAAACCTGGGTCAAACAGTGCTCGATCCCCGTCGTCTATCAGGAGGAGGTCATCCGCTCGGCCCTCGCGCTTAAACTCAACTGTTATGAGGACACTGGAGCGATTCTCGCCGCGCCCACCACCAGTTTGCCCGAGGAACCAGGAGGACCACGCAACTGGGACTATCGCTACTGCTGGCTGCGCGATGCGCATTTCTCGCTCTCGGCGTTTCACAATCTCGGCCAATTTGAAGAAATGGAAGGCTTCCTGAAGTTTCTCCTCAATGTCGGCTATGCCAGCGAGCAATCCCACGATCGCTTGGCGCCGGTTTATAAACTCAGTCAGGATCTGCCCCTTCCGGAAATCGAGCATGTCAACTGGCAAGGCTTTCTCGGAAGCCGGCCCGTCCGGAGCCATAACCAAGCCGCCGAACATACACAGAGCGACGTGTACGGCGAAATGATACTCACGCTGGCTCCGATCTTCTTCGACAACCGGTTCATTGACCTGCGGACCAAAGATCATGAAGCGCTGGTCGCCAATTTAGTCCGCCTCTGCGAACGAAGCATCTCTCAGCCGGATGCCGGGCCATGGGAGATTCGTAACGGCTGGAAAGAACATTCGTTCACAAATCTCATGTGTTGGGCCGGCCTGGATCGCGCCTATCGCATGCAGCGGGCCGGGTTCCTCCGCGATCTCCCGACCAATCTGGACAGCGCCCGCGCGCGAGCGGCAAATGCTTTATTGCAAGCCACCAAGGACAAGGCCCTCAGGAACGGACCGACCGACGATAGTTACGACGCATCCCTAGCCCAATTGGCCATTCTTGGGTTTCCGGATCGAGAGGTGTGCGATACGACGATCACGCAAATTAAACAAGCCCTCTCTGTGCGCCGAGAAGGAAAAGAAACGGGGTTTTTCTTCCGCTACCTCCGGCAGGATGATTTCGGCAAACCGCAGTCGAGCTTTGTCATTTGCTCGTTCTGGGTCGTTCAGGCGTTGGCCAAACTCGGTCGTCTCGCCGAGGCGAAGCAGATCATGAATCAAATCCTCGCGGGCGCCAACGGCGTCGGGCTCTTTGCGGAGCACTTTGTGCCGGACACTCGCGAACAACTCGGAAACTTCCCGCAGGCCTATTCCCACGTCGGCTTGATCAACGCCGCGTTCGCCGTCAGCCCTCCCTGGAGCGATGTGCTGTAACAGCGCAGTGCCCGTATCCGTTCTCTTCCATTGCCATAACGTCGGAGGCGGCAGAAACCGGGACGGAGCGTCCCGGGGAGAATGGAATCCACGCTTATTTTTTATTTCGACAGAGGAGGCCGAATGAGCTGCCGAGGGCGAGACCCCCGAGGAAGGTGAGGCCGAGGATGACGCCGAGCAGAGAGGTGGGCGGACCCGCTTGACGGCGAATATGGCAGCGGGCTTGGGATCCGACGGTCGCCTCACCCCCGATCCAGAATCGCGGGTCATCCGGCTGCGTTTCGGTCTCAGGCCCCATGGATTTCATGTCTTTCCTCCTTCATCAAGCGCAATACTTTCATCGATCAACTGTTCCAATTCATCCAACTCCTGCTCAGGGAGATCGACAAACCGAACCCCGAACGTTCGATCGACCGCCCATTGCACTTGGGCTTGCTCGATCAGGATCGGTGTGTCGTCGCCTGGGACAATCAGCTTGACGGCGATCTGCCTTCCTGGTTGAACGACAAGAGAGCTTTCAATCCGGGCGCCGCCGAGCGACAGATCGACGGTTTCCCCCTCGACCTCGTGCGAGTTTGCCCGAAGCAGACTCTTGACTTGAGCCGGAACCCGACGATGCCGACGTCGCTCCATGCAAACTAGAATACCTCTTCCATGAGGGAAAAGCACCTGGAGCTTTCCCAAGTCGCTGATTGTTCAAGCCTTCTCTTGCAAGTCGTCGAATCTTTTGGATAAGGTACGGCACGATGGAACAAGTTCGTTCGCGTCAGATCCTCCTTGCTTGCGCGAGCGGACTGCTCTTGCCTTTCTGTTTCCCGAAATTTGACCTAGGGTTGCTGGCCTGGATCGCCCTGATTCCCCTTCATCTCGCGCTCGATCAATGCTCCAGACGGCGAGCCTTTTGGCTCGGCTGGCTGACCGGTCTCGTCGGGTTCACCGGGATCATGGCCTGGGTCGTTACCGCCATGACCACCTACGGCAAGGTTCCCGAACTCGTGAGCTACGCAATTTTGCTGCTGCTGACCACCTATCTCGGACTCTATGTCGGTCTCTATAGCCTCGCCGTCGTCTGGTTGCGCGAGCTCATCCCACGCTATGGGATATTCTTTGCGCCCTGCTTCTGGGTCGCGCTCGAATTGTTCCGTACCCACCTGCTCTCCGGCCTTCCCTGGTGTTTGCTCGGCTATTCGCAATACCGCGAACTAGACCTGATTCAGGTGGCGGACCACACGGGGGTGTACGGCATTTCCTACCTCATCATCCTGGTGAATGTGGCCTTCGCTGAGCTGTTCTTATGGATCATGCCGTTTTTTCGTGGATGTCACCCGGTCAAGCTTCCGTGGGAACTGCTCACGACGGCGGCAGCCTGCATGCTGCTGTCCTGGTTCTATAGTTCGGCGGTCCTGAGCGATCGAGATCGGCAAAGCCTGAAGACCTTCATTACCGTCGGCGTCGTTCAACCGAATATCGATCAAGCCGTGAAATGGGATGCGTCATTCCGCGACGAGACTATGCGGAGGTTCGACCGCCTGACGGCCCAACTGGGAACCAATGCCGACCTCGTCGTGTGGCCCGAGGCGGCCACGCCGTTTATTTTGGAGCGGGAGAAAGAGTATCAGTTGCAGCTCATCGCATGGGCGGAACGCGCGCAGGCGCCGATCCTCCTCGGCAGCCCGGCCTTGAGATTTTATCCGGATCGCCGCCCCTACCTGTTGAATAGCGCCTATCTGCTTGGAACGGACGGCATAGTCCTCGGCCGTTATGACAAACAGCATCTCGTCCCGTTCGGCGAGTATATCCCCCTCAAATCATCGCTCCTGTTTTTCCTCGATAAACTCGTCGAAGGCATCGGCGATTTCGAAGCAGGACCGGGACCGACGACTTTTTCGTTCAGCCCGAAATCATGGAACACTCAACGTTCGTCCGGTTCCCGACCGGTCAAGTTCGGGGTGGCGATCTGCTATGAGGTCATCTTCCCGGATTTGGTCCGTCAGTTCGCGGCAAACGGCGCGGAGTTTCTGGTGACCATCACCAATGACGGCTGGTTTGGACCGTCCTCGGCCCCCGCCCAGCACTTTGCCATGGTCGTCTTTCGCTCCGTGGAAAATCATCTGGCTTTCGCGCGGGCGGCCAACACGGGGATCTCGGGGTTCATCGATCCGTTCGGACAGATCATCGACGCGACGCCTATTTTTGTCGAGCAGGCATCGTATACGACGATCCCGACCAGACAAGCCCGCACGTTTTACAGCTATTACGGCGATGTGTTTGCCCACGCCTGTGTTATAATCTGCGCCCTGTTGTGTCTGTTCGGCTATTTCCGCACCAAGGAACCAGCCCTGACGGCCATCACCCCGGCATGACCGAAGAAGGAGGATCGTGGCAATGATAGAGGACGTGGAAGTTCGTGTTCGCTCTCTCGCGCAACAAGTCTCTGAACTACGGGGGCATCTTTGACTTCGCTCATATGACGGCCGACTTACAAGAACTCGAAGCGCAGATGGGCCAGCCGCACTTCTGGAACGATGCCCGTTCCGCCGCCGCGGTGAGCAGGAAAAAATCGACGATCGAGCAAGAGCTGCGGCAGTGGCGCGAGATCGAGACCAAAATGGGCGATGTGGATGCGCTGCTTGAGCTCGCCCGCGAAAGCGGCGACTCGGCGCTGGAAGCCGAGCTGGCGAGTGAACTGAATCAGTTGGAACCACGCCTCGCCACCCTGCGTGTCGAGCTCCTCCTGTCGGGAGAGCTGGACTCCAATAATGCCATTATGGCGATTCATCCCGGCGCCGGCGGCACGGAATCGCAGGACTGGGCGCAAATGCTCCTTCGGATGTATGTGCGGTGGGCGGAACACAAGAAATTCAAGGTGGAAACACTGGACCTGTTGCCCGGCGATGAAGCGGGCGTCAAGAGCGTGACGCTCTCCATCACGGGACCCCATGCCTATGGATACCTGAAGGCGGAAGCCGGGGTCCATCGCTTAGTGCGCATTTCCCCGTTCGACTCCAACAAGCGGCGGCATACGTCGTTCGCGTCCGTCTTCGTGTATCCTGAACTGAGCGAGGACCTCGACGTCGCGGTAGAAGACAAGGACCTCCGGATCGATACCTTTCGGGCGGGCGGCGCCGGAGGGCAAAACGTGAACAAAGTGGAAACCGCCATCCGGATTACGCACTTGCCGTCCGGTATCGTCGTGCAATGCCAGAACGAACGCTCCCAACTGCAGAATCGAAACGGCGCGATGAAAATCCTAAAAGCGCGCCTCTTCGAATTGGAACAGAAAAAAAAGGAAGCGGAGTTCAACGCCATCGTCGGCGAGAAAAAGGATATCGCATGGGGCAGCCAAATTCGGTCCTATGTGTTCCAGCCCTATCAACTGGTCAAAGACCACCGGACAGGCCATCAATTCAGTAACGTCTCCGCCGTCATGGACGGGGATCTCGATGGGTTCATCGAGGCCTTCTTGAAGAAGAAACTGGAGAAGGGAAGCGATCAACTCTCACCGGTCGGACCGGAAGACGACCTGTGACAAAACACCGTATCTCGTGAAGCGTATTTCGCGAATCTGAAGGATCTTCGCTTGCGAGCGACGAGATACGAACGACGGACGACGATGCCATGGACGAACTGAACGAACAGCGGCAACAACGGATCAAGAAACTCGAGCTCCTGCGAGAGGCCGGCGTCGCTCCGTACGGCAGCCGCTTCGAGGTCAAGGATCGGGCTGGACAATTACTCAAGCTGCATGGCGAGAAGACGAAGGAGACCTTGGAGCAAGAAAAGGTCTCATGCACCGTCGCGGGACGGGTCGTCGCCTTGCGGCGTTTCGGGAAGGCCGGGTTTGCCGTGCTGCAAGACGGATCCGATCGCCTCCAGGCATACCTCAAGAAAGATCTTCTCTCCGCGCAGGCCTACACCGTCGTCGAGCAGCTCGATCTCGGCGACTGGATCGGCGTCACGGGGACGTTGTTCCGCACAAAGACGAACGAGTTCACGGTCGAGGTCCGCCATCTGACGTTTCTCAGCAAAGCCCTCCGGCCGCTCCCCGAAAAGTGGCATGGGTTGACGGACGTCGAAACCCGCTATCGACAGCGCTATGTCGACCTGATCGCCAACCCCCAGATCCATCAGATTTTTTCGACCAGGAGCCGTATCATTGCGGGCATCCGGACATTTCTCATTGAACGAGGGTTCCTGGAGGTCGAAACGCCCATGATGCATCCCATTCCCGGGGGAGCGGCGGCCAAGCCCTTCGTGACGCACCACAACGCGCTCGGCGTCGATCTCTACCTGCGTATCGCGCCGGAGCTGTATCTGAAGCGCCTGATCGTCGGCGGATTTCCACGCGTGTTCGAGATCAACCGCAACTTCCGGAATGAGGGCATCTCGACGATCCACAACCCGGAATTCACGATGCTGGAGTTCTACGTCTCGTACGCGGATTATCACGATCTCATCACGCTCACTGAAGAACTGGTCTCGAGCCTGGCTCAACAGATTTTCGGCAAGACGGTCATTCCGTACCAAGGGAACGAGATCGTCCTCACGCCTCCATGGCGTCGCTGGTCGTACCACCAAGCCGTCCTCGAGGTGAATAATCTGGACCCCTCGGTCCTCCAAGACCGAGAGCAGGCATCGGCGGCCGCCAAACGGCTCAATGTCCCGGTGGATCCGAAGGCGTCGTTGTTCACGATCATCAACGAGATTTTCGAGGAAACCGTCGAGCCTAATTTGCAACAACCCACGTTCATTACCGATTACCCGATCGAGATTTCTCCGCTCGCCAGGCGGAAGGATACGGACCCGAACCTGACCGATCGCTTCGAGCTCTACATTGCCGGGCGAGAAATCGCGAACGCCTTTTCCGAGTTGAACGATCCGCTGGACCAACGCGAGCGGTTTGAAGGCCAGGCGGTTCAACGGGAGGCGGGCGATGAAGAGGCCCATCTCGTCGACGAAGACTTCCTCCGCGCTCTTGAATTCGGAATGCCGCCGACCGCCGGAGAAGGGATCGGGATCGACCGATTGATCATGCTGTTCACCGATCAAGCCTCCATCCGCGACGTCGTGCTTTTCCCCCAGCTCAGGCCAGAGAAATCCTAGTGACGCTTCCCTATGAAATCTTCGTCGGACTCCGCTACCTGCGCGCCAAGCGCCGCAATCGGACCATCTCGCTGAATACCTTCGTGTCGGTGGCCGGGATTACGCTGGGCGTGGCCGCGCTGATCGGGACCGTCGGCATCATGACCGGCTTCCGAGAAGACATTCAGAGCAAGATTCTCGGGACGACGGCCCATATCATCGTCCAGGAACGAATGAAAGAGCACATGACCGACTATGACCGTCTGACCGACAAGATCCAGACGGTCCCCGACGTCGTCGCGGCCACGCCGTTTGTGTTCCGCCAAGTGCTCCTCACCGCGCAAAGCGGGGTCCAAGGGATTATCCTGCGCGGGATCGATCCGAAACGAGAAGCCAATGTCACCGAACTCGCCAAGAACATCACGGCGGGACAGCTGCTCGACCTGCTCACCCCGGTGAAAGTGATGCAGGCCCCGATCGACAATCCTCAAGGCGACCTCCGCGCCGTTGAAAAGCCCGGCATCATTCTCGGCAAAGAACTGGCGCTCAGGTTGGGGGTGTTTGTCGGCGACACGGTCAATGTGGTCTCTCCCGTCGGCCCGATCAGCGCGATGGGGATGGTGCCCAAGATCCGCACGTTCGCCGTGGTCGCCCTATTCCATTCAGGAATGTTTGAATACGATTCTTCCTTTGCCTACATCGAACTCAGCGAGGCGCAGAAATTTTTCAACCTGGGCTCGAGCGTGACCGGCATCGAAGTCAAAGTCACGGATGTGTTTCGCGCCGGAGAGATCGCCCACACGATCGAACAGGAGCTGGGATTCAGCCATGGGGCCAGAGATTGGATGCAGATGAATCGCAACCTCTTCTCGGCCCTGAAGCTGGAGAAGACGATGATGTTTCTCCTGCTGGTCTTGATCACGATCGTGGCCTCATTCAACATCGTCAGCACCTTGACGATGATCGTCACGGAGAAGCAGAAGGAAATCGCGATCCTCAAAGCGATGGGCGCGACGAAGCGCAGTATTCGGCGCATCTTCATGCTGAACGGATTGATCATCGGATTTGCCGGGACAGGCATCGGCATTCCGTTGGGCTACGCGTTTCTCTGGTTGATTCAAACCTTTTGGACGTTCGACCCGAGCGTTTATTACATCTCGAGCATTCCGGTTCATGTGCTGGCCGAAGACGTGTTCCTTGTCGCCGGGTCCGCCATCCTGATCAGCTTTTTAGCCACGGTCTATCCGGCCAATCAGGCCGCGAAGCTGGAGCCGGTCGCCGCGTTGCGGTATGAATAGATTCGCATGATCAAAGTCACCGATCTCCATAAATCCTTCTCGATGGGGTCTTATGAGCTGCCCGTCCTCAAGGGGATTAACCTTGAAATTCAGCGCGGCGAGCTGGTGGCGATTGTGGGAGCCTCCGGAGCCGGCAAGAGCACGTTGCTTCACATTATTGGGACCCTTGATCAACCGACCGACGGGACGGTCACATTCGACGGGCATGACCTCTTTCGAATGACGGATCCTCAACAGGCGGAGTTCCGGAATCGGCGTATCGGATTCGTGTTTCAATTCCACCATCTGCTGGCCGAGTTCACCGCATTGGAAAATGCCTGCATGCCGGCCCTCGTCCAGCGGCGCGAACCCGCTTCCGTCAAAGCCGACGCGACAAACCTCCTCACGGAAGTCGGATTGGGGGATCGCCTGCATCACAAACCAGGAGAACTCTCGGGCGGCGAGCAGCAACGTGTCGCCATGGCGCGCGCATTGATACAGAATCCTGACTTGGTCTTGGCTGATGAACCAACCGGCAACCTTGACACGCGCAGCGGGGACGGGCTGTTTGGATTGATGCGCAGCTTGAACAAAACACGTGGAACCACGTTCGTCATCGTGACCCATAACGACAAACTCTCCGCCCAATCCGACCGCATTATTCATATGCGGGATGGACAAATTGTTTCGTGATCCCTCGGCACACACCTCTCCTGCGCGCCTTCCCGACCGGTGAACAGGCCGTGATTTCTTGACGAAGAACCATTCCTTCTCTAGACTCGCAAGACTGCTGATTGATTCGAGGATCTGACATGCGCTGTTCGCCATGGCTCCGAATGGCCATCGTGCTGGTGGCCTCAGCGTGGCCGTCGTACGGTTTGGCAGCCGAGTTTGTGATCGTGGGGCCTCGCGCGATGGGGATGGGAGGCGCCGGAGTCGCCGTCACGACCAATGGGTTCGCTACCTACTGGAACCCCGCCGGCTTAGCCATGACCCAGACTGTGGATATCCGAGTCCAGGGGGGAGGGTTGGCGATCGATCGCCGCGGCTTGGGCGATGCCCTGCACGATCTGGAGAATTTTACGACCAGCGACACCTCGCCGGGCAATTTGGCGAGAGGTCAGAGCATCGCTGATCGTATCAATCAGCCGGGCGCGACGGTGTCGGTCAACGGATCGGCCGGTCTCTATGTGAAAGGGCATCTCGGCGAACATGCGTTTGGATTCAACGTGTCTGACGTGGCAACCGGCGGTGGGTTTGTCTCAACCCCGGTACAGGCCTCTCAACCAGGCGGACCGGGAACTCCCATTACCGTGGCGGGCCAGATGTCGCTTCGCGGTCTCGAAGCCAGGCAACTGGCCTTTTCCTATGCCTATGCCTTTTCCGACAAGACCTTTGCGGTCGGCATCACGGCAAAGGTCATCCAGGGCGCTGCGTACAACGGTTCGACGGACCTCACCGGCGGAAGCGGTGTCAGCACGACCGATCATTTCGGCAAACCAAACATCTCAACGACCTATGGTATTGACCTTGGAGCGATCTATCGTCCATCTTCATGGGTGAGATTCGCGGTCGTGGCCAAGGACATCAACAAACCGACGTTCGATGCCGCCGGTGGAGGCGAATTAACACTGGAACCACAGGTCCGATTCGGCGTCGCAATCAATCCGTACTCTTCTCTCACGTTGTCGGCCGATGTGGATGCGACCTCGAACAAGACCTTCGTCCCGGGGGTGAAGAGCCAGCTCTTGAGTTTAGGGCTCGAGCAAACGATCTTATCTGAGTTTCTTTCTTTCAGGATCGGCACCTTCAAGAACATGCAGGATGCTTCCACTCCCTTTGTTCCCACGGCTGGGCTGGGCATCCGATGGTTTAATTTTCGCGCCGATGCCGGAGGGGGGTATGACTTCCGGGAAAAAGGCGCCCTGGTTTCTGCCTCTATTTCAGTGACATTCTAATGGTATACTAAACCCATGCTGTCTCGGTCATCTGCGCATATCGCATCCATGATAATGCTCGTCGCACTGCTCGGAGGCTGCGGCGGTTTACAGGAAGTGTGGGAAGGCCCCGGCGCGAAGGTATTTCGACCGCAGACCATCGCCGTATTGCCGCCGATGGCCAGCCAATACGACAGCGCTCGCGAAGACATTCAAGAGGTCCTGGCCGGAGCCCTCAACCGTCAAGGAAACATCGAACGGGTCGTCTCGCCGGAGAACGTGACGGATATTTTTCAGGCCTCAAAAGAGGCGTTCGATTCGCTCGTGTTTTACTTCTCCCGATTGGAGATGACCGGTCAATCCGATAAAGAGTCGGCCATCAAGCTCGGAAAAGCGCTCAACGTCGACTCCTTCCTGGTGGTCCGCGTCAATTCTTGGGAATATGTGCGCAAGGAAGGAGATAACGTCGGACGAGTGGGCCTGAGCCTCCGACTCATCGATGCCACGACCGGCACGACGGTCTGGAAAGCGCGCCATGAACGGTCCAGCAGCTATATGTTCATCAAGCCCAGCCTAAAGGACATCGCCAAAGAACTCGCCGACGAGATGATCAAGTACATGCCTCCGCAAGCAAAGCGGTAGATTCCCTTGTCACTATCACGACCAAACGTCCTAGCAAAGACTTCTGGAACCTGTATCCGTCCTGCTAACTCGCCCATCTGAGTCTGACGTCATCCACGGTAGGATGTGGGACAATTGCCATACTTACCAGAATCAAGAGTACGTCACGTAGTTCCCACGAGAGGGAGCGATCATGAGGTATAGAATTGTCATACAGGTGAGTATGGCAATGGCGATGCTTAGTAGCGGACCGACCTCCGCCCAGGCTGTCTTCCCCGAGACCGAATTCAGTCAGGGATTCACGGAACCGCGACGCCCGTGGCGCGAGGTGCAACAGAACACGCAGGAGCTTCGTGAAGGTCATCGTAAGCCGCACGATGAACGCCGTGACAACCAAGATATCCAGGGCGACCGGCGGGATCTCCGGCAAGACGAAGCAGTGGTTCGCCGTGATCGGCAACAGCCTCGGCAGGATGTACGGGACCGAGCCAATGTGGGACAGCTTCATCAAGATCGGCGAGACCTGCACCACGCCCGTCAGGAACTCCCATACGACCGACAGGACCTTCAAGCCGATCGGCAGCATCGTCGGGAAGACCGCCACAAAGCCCGGAAGGATCGACGCAAGATGCATCACGATCGGAAAGACCTGCGAGCCAACCATCGAGCGCATCGGTGAGGTGTCTCCTCGTCCAATGGGGCAGGATCAGCGAATAGCCCTATGGACCGTTGTTTGCCCAACCCCTAGCGCCTAGATCCTTTCAGATAAATTTCTGAGAACACACAAGAAGAGAAAGATAGAGGATCAGGCCTGGATCAACCACTGTCTCGGAGAAACGCAATGCGACTGATCGTCGCATAGTGCAAGCCCACGGCACGGCCGATCTCCAAGAGGCTATGGCTGGCCGGCGAGTGGTCATTGCGCCGTGACCGATCGATGCAAATCCTCGATCCGAAGAGTTGAATGAGCATCGGTCGTGAAGCAAAACGCTGCCGTCAGGGGAATCTCGTTAAAGAGACGCATATCTTGAAGCCTAGGCGCCGGACCTTCGACGAACCGCTCGCGGTCGACTAGTACCCGGCCTTGAAGCTCGTCCCATGGGCGAGCTTTGGCTAATCCCTGCCGATCATTTGATGGATCTTTTCAGAGGACAATCTGATCACGCATTCGGGTTTTATCCGATAGGCACATTTCACTTCATTCTTATATGCTTTCTACAGCTAGTTTGACGAATTTCTTCATAAGTTAGATCAGGGCTCCGGAACACTCTTGTGATAGATTGATGCACTGCCGCTGAACCCTACGAGGGAAAGCCTGAATCGGAACCGCAAGCTGATGAGGAGACAATGCCAAACGCTCTTCTTGAACTGTTTCGTTCAGGGATGGCGAAGGATATGATCTGGTGAAGATACGCATAGCCAGCATAGAAAGTTTTCGGGTGCTCGCCATCTTTGCGGTGATCCTCTGGCACACCTCCACCTTTGTCCCTAATCTCTCACGGTTCGCAGAGGGGCACCTCCCTGTAGTCCTCGCCGGACCCGTCGTCCTCACCGGGCATTTACTCTGGTGGATGGGGTTGCCGTATTTCTTGATCACAGCCGGATATTTTTTCCGGCAATCAGCATTGCCACACGAAGATTTCATTGCTCACTTTCTTCGATATACTTCCCCTCTCGGATGGTTACTCTTCGGATGGCTGTGCATCTACATCGTGGTTCCGTCAAATTGGCCTACCGAGGTCCTTAGCCATGGCTGGTGGCAACCGTTTTACTCGGCAGTTCAGAAGAACATACATATCCTCGCCGACAAACATATCCATCTTTTCCTAGAGGGAGGGCGCCCGGTCTGGCATCTTTGGTTCCTACCCGCTCTCATAGCCAGCCTTGCCGCTTTGACATTGGTTGCGGTTTTTCAACTGCAGAAGTACCTGATTCATTTGATTGTCATCCTCTACGTCTTGATACTCGCTGAGGAATTCATTGGTGGAGATCCCTTCAACTCGGCCATTTATCTTGGGAAATGGATGCTGGCCATTCTCCTCACAGCCCTTGGGTGGTGGCTTGCAGAACGAGAACAGCCCTCGATGGCCATGGCGTGCAGTCTGATTGTAGGAGGGTATGTTTTTACCATAATCGAAGGGACAGTCATGCGGTCTCTGTTTCAGAGTTCATACCTGGTCATTCAGAAACACGCCTTCTTGGGGGGCATTGCCCTGAGCATAGGTATCTTCCTCCTGGCGCTCGCGAAGCCTACATTGGGTCAATCGACTCCCCTCCCTTTCCTGGCCCGATTCACCTTGGGAGTCTATGTGTCCCACATTCTGGTGATGTATACGCTTAGACCGATCCTATGGTCGAAACTGGGGAATTGGCCCTTGAGAGAAGTTCTTGGTGCCCTTGTGGTCTATGCCGTTTCAGTACTCGTCACGCTTGGTGTAGGGAAGGTGCCTATAGCCAGATATTTGGTAATGAAGCCTGTTCGGAAGCAGCCACGAGCAGTTATCGGGGACGCCAACTGACCGGCAAAAACCTTCAGGGTGACGGCGAGGACCAGAGATCACATGCAGCCTCCTAGCAGGCTGCGGAAAACGCTGTGCGCATGCACCTAATAAGCTCCATGTTGAGCAACCAGTCCTCTTTTCTTGAAGGCCGCGGCTTTGACTAGATTGCGATGCCCACCAGGTTGTAGACGGTGGCGAAGGTGAACATCCAGCTGACTCGCCGCATGTTAAAATCCTATCGTCAGATCTTGGATCCTACATAGCGGAGCATTGACCATCCACCACATAACTATCCCTACGACAAGGTTTTCTCCCTTGTTAATTGTGCATCTGTCGGTGCGGAAAGCTGATCGATCCTATGGCTAGTCAGAATGTTCGCCGTAACCGTCTCAGCGATCCTTCTTTGGATTGGAAAGTCGATTCGTGTGTGGCTAGCTAGGCCGGCGCCATCGCGGCTTTGAGCGACCGCACAAACTCAGCGACGTGCCCGACCATCCCAGGATCTTGCTGGTGGGACGCAATGCGTTTCACAATGGCGCTGCCGACGATGACGCCATCCGCCATTTTCGAGACCTGCGCGGCATCCTCGGGCGTTGCGACACCGAAGCCGACGGCGACGGGAGACGCCGAGACTTTCTTGAGCTTTTGAACATTCTGTTGGATGTCCGTCACGTTGCTGAGCTTTGCCCCGGTAATACCGGTCAAGGAGACGTAATAGACAAACCCGTGCGATTCTTCCGCCACAAGTTTTCGTCGGATGGGTGTGCTGGTCGGCGCGAGCAAGAAAATGAGCGGCAGACCGGCAGCATCGGCGGGACCTTTGAGCGGCCCTGCTTCATCCGGCGGCATATCCGGCACGATCAAGCCATCCACGCCGGCAGTCGTCGCAGCCGTACAAAACGGCTCGTACCCCATCGCATGGATCGAGTTGTAATACAACATAAGGACGATCGGGATCTCTGTGCGCTGCCTGAGCGACTTCACGGAATCCAGGATCTTCCGCAGCGACGTGCCGCTCTTCAACGCCCGCTCGGCGGCCTGCTGAATCACCGGCCCATCGGCAATTGGGTCTGAAAAGGGGACACCCAGTTCGATGATATCCGCCCCGGCCTGTTCCAAGGCCACCACTAACTGTTCCGTTTCTGCCAACCCAGGGTCCCCCGCCATGAGATAGGCAATGAGCGCTTTCTCGCTCTTGTCGCGCAATCGCTTAAACGTCGCTTCCAGCCGCCCCCTCATAGCTCAACTCCTCGCATCCTCGCCACTTGCTGCACATCTTTATCTCCACGACCGGAAAGGTTGGCGATGATCACCTGTGACTTTTTCAGTGTGGGTGCGAGCTTGATGACATGCGCAATGGCATGGGCGCTTTCCAACGCCGGCACAATTCCTTCTTCACGAGCCAGCAGATCAAAGGCCGCCAACGCCTCGGCATCCGTCGCAAAGGTGTAGTCGATCCGGCCTTGGTCACGGTAGAGGCTATGCTCCGGACCAACCGCCGCATAGTCCAATCCCGCCGAGACGGAATGGGTCGAATTGATCTGCCCATTCTCGTCTTGAAGCAGATAGGTCATGGTGCCTTGCAAGACCCCCGGCTTCCCGCCGGAAAACCTTGCCGCATGTTTTCCACTCTCGATCCCAAGCCCCCCGGCCTCCACTCCGATCATCTTGACCTTGAGGTCGCGGAGGAACGCATGGAACAGACCGATCGAGTTGCTCCCTCCCCCGACACAGGCCACCAGATAATCCGGCAACCGTTGTTCAGCGGAAAGAATCTGCTTCCGCGCTTCTTTGCCGATGATCGCCTGGAAATCGCGGATCATCATGGGATAGGGATGCGCGCCCAACACCGACCCGAGAATGTAATGTGTGGTCCGCACGTTCGTGGTCCAATCGCGCATCGCTTCGCTGATGGCATCCTTGAGGGTGCGGCTGCCGGCATTGACGCCGGTCACCGTCGCGCCCAATAAACGCATGCGGAAGACGTTCAGCGCTTGGCGCTGCATATCTTCGGTGCCCATGTAGACTTCACACTGCAAGCCGAACATGGCAGCCGCCGTTGCGGTTGCAACACCGTGTTGACCGGCTCCCGTTTCGGCGATGATTCGCGGCTTCTTCATGCGCAAGGCCAGCAAGACCTGCCCGATCGCATTGTTGATCTTGTGCGCGCCGGTATGGCACAGGTCTTCCCGTTTCAGGTAAATTTTTGCCCCGCCCAACTTTTTCGTCAGCCGATCGGCACGATAGAGACTCGTAGGGCGCCCAACATACTGTTTGAGATAATAGGCAAGGTCCGATTGAAATCGGCGGTCCTTTTTTGCCTTGGCATACTCTGTCTCCAGCTCCAAAAGCGCCGGCATGAGGGTTTCGGGCACATACCGCCCACCATAAGCTCCGAACCGGCCATGGCTGTCTGGAAGCATTGGCATGGAATCAACCCCTCCTCAATGGATTTCCGCGAGTATAGCCATGGCGATCAGAGGGGCACAAGTCTCGCCGCCTCGATAAAAGTTTTCACCTTGTCAGGATCCTTCTTGCCAGGGCTCTTCTCCACACCGCTGCTGACATCAACTCCATAGGGACGGACCGCTCTGATCGCTTCTGCGACGTTTGTCGGATTCAACCCCCCAGCCAGAATGATCGGCGTCGAGCGAGCCGCCTCCTGAGCCAATGTCCAATCGACTGTTTGCCCCGTGCCGCCATAGGCCTGGTCCGAAAACGCATCAATGAGAAACCCTCGCACATTCGCGCACCCTTGAAATTCAGCCAGGGCGAGAAATGTACCCCGGTCCTTCAGCCGAAAGGCCTTCAGAGCCGGACGTCCGAGGGTCTGACAATAGAGAGCTGATTCATCTCCATGGAGCTGAGCCAAGGCAAATCCACATTCGTCCATGAGCGCTCGAACTTTCTCCGCCTCTTCATTGACGAACACCCCCACAGGGAGCACAAAAGGCGGAAGGCCCGCCACAATAGCCCTGGCCACCGCCGGCTCGACAAAACGGGGGCTTTTACGATACATGACAAACCCCAAGGCGTCCGCGCCAGCCTTGACCGTCACGGCCGCGTCTTCGACATTGGTAATCCCGCAGATCTTGATTTTCATGTTGAAGTTTAGCCGGCCCCTTCACTGCGCGCAGCCAAGCCAAGCAACTCTCGAACTTTGTCTGCTGTGTGCTCCGCGCGAATGAGCGACTCTCCGATCAACATGGCATGGACCCCTGCCTCGGCCAGCTTAGTCACGTCATCCCGACCCTGAATCCCGCTCTCACTGATGATGAGCCTATCGGGAGGAATTCGTTTCGCCAAGCGAAACGTCACATTGAGGTCGGTGGTGAACGTGTTCAGATCCCGATTGTTGATCCCAATCATCCTCGCAGCGGGAATCCACTCTAGAACCGTATCCAGCTCTCTCTCATGATGGGTTTCAAACAGACTATCCATGCCGAGTTCCGTGGCTAGGGCATGGAAATCCATCAGTTGGCGCCGCTCCAACGCCGCCACGATCAGCAAGACGGCATCGGCGCCGTGGGCCCGCGCCTCATAAAACTGCACGTCGCCGACCATGAACTCCTTATTGAGCGCCGGAATCGGCAAGGCTTGTTTGATCTCTTTGAGATACCGAAGGTCGCCTTGGAAAAAGTCCTTGTCGGTCAAGACGGATAGGGCCGCTGCCCCATGCTCCCGGTATGTTCGCGCAAGCCCCAAATAATCGAACGTGTCCGAAAATTCTTCTCGTAACAGCCCCAGGCTCGGCGACGCTTTCTTGATTTCCGCGATCAAGGCCGGGCCGGCAGGAGACCTTGTGGCATCCAGGGTGACGGCGAACCCAAGAGCCGGCGGAGCATCCCGGATCGCCGCCTTGAGGTCGGCCAGATAGGAACGGCTCTGCTTATGCCTCAGTTCGGCTCGCTTGTGCTCAAGGATGCGATCGAGAATCATGCATCACTCACGCCTTCTTGGTGAACGCAATGAGCCGCTCCAGCTTCTCGGAGGCGGCACCCGAATCGATGGTCTGCTGCGCAAGACGGAATCCATCTTTGAGTGTCTTCGCTTTTTGACCGACGACCATCGCAGGCGCGGCGTTTAGGCACACGATGTCCCGCCTCGGCCCCTTCCTGCCCTGTAGAATCTCTTTCGTCATTCGCGCGTTTTCCTCCGGCGAACCGCCGGCGAATTCTTTTCGCGCCGTACGCCGGACCTCGAATTCCTCCGGCGCGATAAAATAACTCGACACGACACCACCCTTGCCTTCAGCCACTTTCGTCCGGTCCGACAAGGTGATCTCATCCAGGCCATCCAGGCCGTGAATCACGAAACAATGTTGGGTTCCTAGCTCCAGGAGAACACGCCCAAGAATATCGGTCCACTTCGCATCGTAGACCCCAAGCACTTGATGGGTGGCCCCGGCCGGATTCGCCAGCGGACCGATCACATTCAGAATAGTCCGGATTCCCATTTCCTGGCGCACGCCCGCGCATTGTTTCATCGCGCCGTGATAGAGCGGCGCGAACAAGAAACCGATACCGACTTCGTCGATACAATCGGCCACACGACTTGGCTCGATGTCGATCGTCACACCGAGCATGCTCAGGAGATCCGCGCTGCCGGACCTTGAGGACACGGAGCGATTTCCGTGCTTGGCCACGGTAATGCCGGCCCCTGCGACCACGAATGCCGCGGTCGTGGAAATATTGAACGTATCGGCCCCATCCCCTCCCGTTCCGCAGGTATCGACAACGATCGACGAGCCGACTCTGATTCGGATCGCTCGTTCCCGCATGGCGCGCACCGAACCGACGACTTCAGCGACCGTTTCACCTTTTTGTCTGAGCGCCATGAGATAGGCGGCCATCTGAGCCGAGGTCGCGGCCCCATCCATGATCTCCAACATGATCGTCTCGGCCTCTTGCGCGGAAAGATCGGTTCGGTCGGCTAATTTGGCAAGCGCGTCTTTGATCATGAGACTCTCAGTAAAGGAGATCGGTGGCGGAATGCATTCTGTTAGAGTTTCAAGAAGTTTCGGAGCAGGTCTTTCCCGACGGTCGTCAGAATCGATTCAGGATGGAATTGGACCCCTTCGACACCCAGCGTCTTATGACGGATTCCCATGATCTCACCTTCGGCGGTCTCGGCGGAAATCTCGCAACACTCCGGGAGAGTACCTCGATCGACGATAAGGGAATGATAGCGCGTCGCGTCGAAGGGATTGGGCAACGATTGAAAGATGGTCTTGCCGTCGTGCTTGATCTGCGACATCTTTCCATGCATCAAACGCGGAGCGCGAACGACTTCTCCTCCGTAGGCAACGGCCATCGACTGATGCCCCAGGCACACGCCGAGAATGGGCAGCTTCCCCCCGAACCGACGGATCGCGTCGACTGAAACACCCGCCTCCCTTGGTGTGCACGGCCCCGGGGAAATCACAAGACGGCTCGGCTGCAGTTCCTCGATCTGGTTGAGCGTAATTTTATCGTTTCGATAGACCTGCACATCTTCCCCCAATTCTCCGAGATACTGGACGAGGTTGTACGTAAAGGAGTCGTAGTTATCGATGACCAATAGCATGGGTGTCACTCGTCGCTCGTGAAGCGTATCTCGTACGTATCCTGCGCTTCACGATTCACGAACCACGTTCTCATTCCAGCCCCTGTTCCGCCAGTTCGATCGCCTTCATCATGGCTCGGGATTTGTTGCAGGTTTCTTCATACTCATGTGCCGGATTCGAGTCAGCGACGATGCCCGCCCCGGCCTGGATGAAGGCGCGACGACGCGAGACCACCACCGTACGGATATTGATGCACATATCCATATTCCCTGAAAAACTGATGTAGCCGACGGCGCCGGCATAGGGGCCACGTCTGGTCGGCTCAAGCTCCTCGATGATTTCCATCGCTCTGATTTTCGGCGCGCCGGAGACGGTACCGGCGGGAAAACACGCCTTCAGCACATCATACACCGTCTGGTCCGGGCACAACTTGCCTGTGACATTCGAAACCATATGCATGACGTGCGAGTATCGCTCGACATTCATCAGCGACTCGACCTGGACGGATCCCCGTTCAGCCACGCGACCGACATCATTGCGTCCGAGATCCACCAGCATAATGTGCTCGGCCCGCTCCTTGGCATCGGCAAGAAGACGACGCTCCAATTCCACATCTTCCTCCGTCGTCGCGCCACGCCGTCTTGTTCCGGCGATCGGACGTACCGAGACCAACCCGTCCTCACACCGCACAAGAATTTCCGGAGACGAGCCGACCAGTTCAACCCCCGCAATTCGGAGGTAATACATGTAGGGCGACGGATTCACAAGGCGCAAGGCCCGATAGAGTTGAAAGGGGGGAGCCTGGAGGCTCGTTTCCCATCGTTGCGACAAGACACACTGAAAGATGTCTCCGGCCTTGATGTAGTCCTGCGCGCGAGACACGATCTTCTCAAAGTCCGCCTGGCTCATGTTGGCCGTGAAACGAATCGGAGTTCGCCGACGCCTCGGCCGGGCTGGTCGAAGCGGTCGACGGATTCGGGCAATCATCGCTTCAATCCTGCCGGTCGCGTCACGATAGGCCGAACGAATATCCCGTTCCGACGGAGACTTCACGTAGGCGTTGGCGACGACCTTGATCTTCTGCGATACGTTGTCGAAGATGAGCAGCGTCTCGGTCAGTAAAAATGCAAAGTCCGGAACCTTGAGTTGTTCCTTCCTGCGAGTGGGAAGATCCTCGAACGTCTGCACCATATCATAGCCGAGGTATCCGACGGCTCCGCCTACGAAACGAGGCAAATCTGGAACGGTGACGGGGCGATATGTCTCCATGATCTCCCGCAGGCGGTCCAGCGGTGCGCCTCGACTGGGGATCCGGCGTCGATGAGCCCCCTCCTTCACGCACAGATCGCCGTCATCCTCATAGATGACAATGGGAGAGCCACTCCCAAGAAACGAGTACCTCGCCCACTTTTCTCCCCCTTGAATACTCTCCAGCAAATAGGCGGAAGGACCGTGATCGATCTTGGCAAAGGCCGAGACCGGCGTGTCATGGTCCGCCAAAATTTCACGGAATAAGGGAATGAGATTGCCCTGCTTGGCGTAGGTGCGAAACTCATCCAACGTGAGTGAATAGATCGCTGCCCGCATGTCGTTCGCTTATTCGACCCCCACCAGGAGCTTCTGTCCGATCTCGACGATGTCATCCGGCAGTTTATTCAGCTTCTTGATCTTATCGACCTCAATGCCATACCGCCTGCCGATGCTATAGAGCGTTTCCCCGGCTTTGACCACATGCACCATCCCTGGCGTGACCTTTATCGGAGCAGCCGGCTCGGTCGCAGCCGCCAGACCTTTCTCTGAAAGACTGCCTCCGCTCCGACCGCCGGAAACAGCTTTCGGCAGTTCGACTTTTTTCGGTTTGGCGGAAGAAGAAGGACCTTTCCGCTGCATATCCTCCAACGCTTTTCGTTCCAGCACTGTCGCTTCCCTGATCGCCTCCGCCTCCTCTTGAAGGCGCCCCATCTGCTCGCGTGCAAGCTGTACCTGCGCGGACAGCTCACGATTTCTCGACTCAAATTCAGTCAGTTCGGCCTTGGTGTGCCTGATCTCACTGTCGAGCTCCGCCGTCCGTTTCTCTTCCTGTGCCAGGAGACGCTGGAAATTCAAGCTTCTCGCCTTTTCTGCGTTGTATTTTTCTTCCAACACGACACACCCACTTGCCGACAAACCGCTGCAGAGCAATATCCCTAGTACAACCATCCCGCGCGCGCGATCGCAGACCTGCCGCTCTCCCTTCCCCATATATCCTCCTTTGCCCAGGCGCTTTGCCGACTTCGGACCTGCCGAAGATGCTTAGAATAGTGGCCACTGCTGCGAAAGTCAAAGCGGACCGGCCCCATCGGATTTGACCGTTTCGTAACCCCTATGCTACGGTCGGCACGACTCAGCCCTCTCTCCTTTCTCATGCCAAATGTCGTCTGTCATGGCACTGTAGCAACAATCGCGAAGGCATCACCTCATTGAGCGCAACAATGCCGCAAGATTCACCCTCTAGCGACTCTCCATCCCCTTCGCGACCCGCTCGCCCCGGGCAGGAGCGACTCGCCCAACTCAGGAGCCAAATCCGGCACCACGACTACCTCTATTACATCAAGGACCACCCCGAGATTTCCGATGGGGAGTACGATCGGTTGTTCCGAGAATTGACCGACTTGGAACGGGCGTACCCGGAACTGGTTACCCCTGATTCCCCAACTCAGCGTGTCGGAGCTGCGCCTCGGGAAGAGCTCGGCAAGGTCCGGCATGAACATCCCATGTTGAGCCTGGATTCCTTAGTCGATCCCGACGAAGTCCGAGCCTTCGACCAGCGGATGAAACGGGAGCTGAGCAGGGACCAAATCGACTACACGGTCGAGCCAAAATTCGACGGGCTGTCGGTTGAACTGGTCTACGACCACGGGGCGTTTGTCCGCGGCGCAACCCGTGGTGACGGACATGTGGGCGAGGATATCACCATCAACCTCCGCACGATTCGATCGCTCCCGCTCCAGTTGCAGACAGGCGCATACCCGGACCACCTGGTTGTGCGAGGCGAGGTGTACATGCGCCTCTCCGACTTTCATGCGCTCAATCGGCGAATGACCGAACAGGGGAACGACGCCTTTGCCAACCCACGCAACGCCGCCGCGGGCTCTCTTCGGCAGCTCGATTCGCACATTACCGCGTCACGGCCGCTCGTCGTCACATGCTATGAAGTGACGGCGATGACCGGATCCTATCCCCCGTCTCACTGGGCTGAACTGGAAATGTTGGTCATGTGTGGGCTTCCGGTCCCTACCCTTCGCCGACGATGCGAAACCATCGACCAGGTCTTGACGTTTCACCGAGAAACAGAGGGCCAGCGCGACAATCTCCCCTATGAAATTGACGGAGTCGTGGTCAAAGTCGATCGCCGAGACTGGCAGGCCCAACTGGGCATGAAATCCCGAAGTCCTCGTTGGGCCATCGCGTTTAAATTTCCTCCTCGGAAGGAGATCACGGAGGTACAGGATATCGTCATCTCCGTTGGTCGAACCGGAACCTTGACTCCTCTCGCCCTCCTGAAGCCGGTGGAAGTAGGCGGCGTCACCATCAGCCGAGCGACGCTACACAATGCCGACGAGGTCGCAAGAAAGGACATCCGGATAGGCGACACGGTTCGAGTCGAGCGCGCGGGGGATGTCATTCCGGCGATCGCTGAGCGTATCCCCGTCTCGAATGAAGTCAGGGCAGATCCGTTCCAGATGCCACATCACTGCCCGATATGCGGTTCTGCCGTGGCAAGAGAGGGTGCCTACGTCTACTGTACAGGCCAAGCCGCCTGCCCCGCCCAGCTGAAAGGCGCCATCGAACACTTCGCATCGAAGGCCGCTCTCAACATCGACAGGCTGGGCAAAAAAACGGTCGCCCAATTGGTCGAACACGGCCTTGTGAAAGATCTATCCGACCTCTATCGGCTAAAGCCTGAACAACTTCTTGAGCTTGAGGGGTTCGCGGAACGGTCATCAATCCTCCTCTTTGAGGCCATCGCTCGAAGCAAACATGTCTCGCTCGACCGATTTTTGATGGGCCTGGGAATCCGCCAAGTAGGGCAGCACATCGCCAAAGTGCTCGCGAAAGAGTTCGGCTCTCTTGATGCCATTATGTCGGCTGACTGCGACCGCTTTCAGACAATCCGTGAAATTGGTCCTGAAATTTCTGAGAGTTTGGTCTCCTACTTCCAAGAACATTCGAACCGACGGGTCATCGACGAATTGCGAACACTCGGTGTGTCGATCGATGAGACCCCCCCGGCTCAGAGCCAGGCGGTTTTGCCTTTTTCAGGAAAGAGCTTCGTATTCACCGGTGGATTGGCAACGCTGACAAGAGATGAGGCCAAGGCCTTGGTCGAACGGTTGGGCGCCACGGTGTCATCCGGCGTCAGCAAGAAAACAGGCTATGTCGTAGCCGGCACAGACCCTGGCTCCAAACTCGAACAGGCTCAGAGATTGGGGTTGATGGTGCTTGACGAGCGGGATTTCTTAGACTTGATCGAGCAACAGAAGAAAAGCTAGTCACACCGAAGCTTCGACCGGCACAGGCACTTTCTCATCCTTGAAAATTTGCACGCTTCGTATCGAGCGTGGATCAGCTTCGTGAACGATCAATCGGCAGTTCTCAATGCGGAGTTCTTCTCCTGCCTGCGGAATGCGACCGAGATTTTCCTGGATCAGCCCTCCGATGGTCAGCGCTTCCTCTCCAAGCTCGACTTTCAGAAAGTCGTTCACCTTACGAACTTCCGTCCGTCCATGGACCAGGATTTGGTTTTTTCCGATCCGTTTGATGAGTTCTTCCGTGATATCCGTCTCATCGACAATCTCACCGACTACCTCTTCGAGGAGATCCTCGAGGGTCACCAGCCCCATGACTCCGCCGAACTCATTCACCACAATCCCCATATGCCGCTTTTCCTGCTGGAACTGCTTCATCAAATCGTCCGCCGTCTTGCCGGCCGGGACGAAGAGCGGAGGATGGGCGATATCCCGGAGACGCAAATCGGTTCTCCCTTTGGCCAACTCGGTCAGCGCTTTCGTCTTGTAAAGAATTCCGGTAATGTTATCGAGCATGCCGTCATAGAGCGGAATTCTGGAGTATTTTGAATTATAGAGCGGCTCTTGTGCTTCCTTGAGCCGAAGGTTCCCGTCAAGAGAAAACACGTAGATGCGCGGCGTCATCGCATCTTCCGCCGTGATATCTTTCAGCTGAAACACATTCTTGATCATTTTGACTTCTTCCGATTCCAATTCGCCGGCCTTCCCTCCTTGGTCGAGCATAATTTTCAGCTCTTCCTCTGTTACCAAGGGAAGCGTCAACCCCTTTCCTCCCGTCAAACTGTAGATCAGAGGAACGATTAGAAAAAGAAGCGGTCTCAACATGACCTGAACCCAATAGATAGGGTAAGCCATATTCAGCGTCACGGGCACGGAGAATTTTGCCGCCAGGGTCTTTGGGATAACATCCACTGACACGAGGAGCACGAAGGTCAGGATACCGATCATGACGGCGATCGCTTCTTCAAGCGCACTCTTGCCCCCATAGGCATTCAATGTGATGAAGGTGGCGAACATGGGTGTCGCGGTACTGACGAGGCGATCACCGACGAGAATGGTCGAGAGGAGCTTTTGAGGGTCGCTCCTCAACTGGAGGGCTTTGGCTGCTCGTTTACTTCCGTTCTGCGCCAATGCCTTCAGCCGGGTTTCGTTGACCGAAAAGAAGCCGATCTCGGCTGTAGAAATAACGGCGGATAACCCTATCAATCCTAATAGGATGAGGATGTCCATCGCAGTAGTCTATTAGGGACGTTGGACCAGTATGGCTGGCCTGATGAGAAGCCGGGCGTCTTCCAGAGGATACCTCTTGGTCCACCCTTCAGAGGATCGTACGATTAGGATAATCGAACTGCTTAGAATAGAGTCCACAGCTGATACATCTATCACAGGGATCAAATGCAGGCAAGTAATTCAAAAAATGTCACTTGAAAATCAACTGGTTCCAGATAGAACTTCCAGGGGCGGCACCCCGCCCTTCCAGGGTCAGCCATCATCCCGAACCACAAACGAGTGTAGGTTAAAGGTGCGATCGAGCCGACCCACGGCTATCTGAGCCTCGGATTCGATCAAAAATCGACCGATTTGAACTCGGTACCGGCGCCCTTCTGGAAGATCGACCTGAATGATACGCCCATCGGCAAAATCTCGTTGAACGTGTGCCAACAGCGCCCTGGCATTCTGAAGGGCGGTGAAGGCACCGACTTGTACCCGTAACACCCCCATCCCTTCGGGTTGAGGATGATAGTCCACAACTCGAATTTCGACCTGGTCGGTTCCGTTGCCGACCATCCCGAGGACTTGGGCGCCGGCCAGCGAAAGGTCTAAAATTCGCCCCTTCGCGAACGGCCCTCGATCATTAATCCTGACTGTAATGTGGCGACCAGATATCAACGAATGAACAATCGCGACGGACCCAAGCGGCAGCGTCCGATGAGCAGCCGTCAATTTGTACATGTCGTACCGCTCTCCGTTAGCCGTCCTGTTCCCATGAAAACCAGGACCATACCACGAGGCCGTCCCTCGCTCTACAAAGCCGACAGGATATCCGATGAAGCGATCAACGGAACGGAGAGTTACGGTACAACCCTGGTAGAGGGCGGCACTCAGTCCGATCACGATGATGGGCAGAGTAGATTTCGTGAGCGGCCTAACGCACATTATTCATGACCGTTCGTGGAGAAATCGCGAAGCCGCCACGCGAGACAGGTGCACGGAGCCCGGATGGGCCGACACGTGCTTGAAATAGTACGTCGAGGTCACGAGGGGAGGGTCCGCTTGATCAAAACTCGTCGAGCGACTGATTGCGTAGAATGGCCAAGGCTCTGTCCGTATTGGAAACGGTCAGAACGACGATCGCCCGCTTCCCTTCCCGTGAAGGCGTGCAATAGCCGCACTTGATGTTGATCCGGCTCTTCATCAAGGTATCCGCCACTTTCCTCAGCGCCCCGGGCTTATTCTCAAGACTCAGAAGGAGCGCGGTTTCTTCGCCGAACTTGATCTTCGCCGCCTTAAGGGCCGCGCGAGCGCTGTCCAAGTCCGCGACCAGAAGCCGCAACTTGCCCGTTCCCATCACCTCCGGCGCGGAGAAGGCCTTGATATTGACTCCGGCTTCACCGAGGACCGCCGTCACTCTGGCAAGGGCGCCCGGTTTACTCTGACCACTGATAATAAGTTGCGTTGTTGTCGGCATAGTAAGACTCCTTGTGTACCTCCGGCGTCAGGACTTTTTTCGCTTCGCCGAGCGAGCGGCTCGCAACGGAGACCACGACCCACAATGATACGATATGACGCGAGAGGACGCCGATCTCACGCACGGTTTTCGATCCCGTAACCCTAACGACATACAGACGCCGGCACCCGATCGAACGCGGAGGAACCGCCGCTTTCTACACCAACGACACAATGACGGCCGCCTACTCCGCATTCGTACCCTCCTCTTTATGAACATCCACTTGTTGCACCGCACGTCACACACTTGAGGCAGGTGCCGTTACGAACCATGGTAAATTGCTTGCACTCTTGACAGGGATCGCCTTCATACCCCTTGACCTTGGCCTCTTTTGCGTTTTGGACCTCCGTCAGCGTGACCGTCTCGCGCATGATCTCCACTTGTCTGGCCACACTGTGTCCATTGCCATGACCATTTCCTTTGCCGCCGTTCCGACGGATGGGAAGATGTTCCGTAATAATGGAAGATTTCGCCAGTGCATCAAGGTCCGCTTCTTCCTCGAAGCATTCGGGATCCATGTTGTCTTTTTTCATCGAATCCATGCGGAGATCGTCTTCCTTCACCTGCGCCAGATCATACCGGTCGAGATACGTCACAGCCAATTCACGGAAGATATAATCGATGATCGACGTTGACATTTTGATTCGATCATTCAATTTCACGGGACCGTTCGGCTCAAACCGGGTAAAGACAAACGCCTCAACGAATTCTTCCAGCGGCACGCCGTGCTGAAGTCCCAAAGAGATGGCGATCGCAAAACAATTCATGAGGCTTCGGAACGCCGCTCCTTCCTTGTGCATGTCCAAAAAGATTTCTCCGACCGTCCCATCCTCATATTCACCGGTGCGCAGGTACAGCTTATGTCCCCCGACAATCGCCTTTTGAGTGTATCCGCTTCGTCGACTTGGGAGCGGGCGTCGCTTGGCGAGATACCGAACGAGCACCCGTTCAGTGATCTTCTCCGCCATCCCCATCACGCCGGTGGCCGTCTCCACGGCCTTTCCACTGTCCGTCGAAGCGCTCAACGGCTGACTCAGTTTGGACCCATCACGATAAAGAGCGACCGCTTTGACCATGCTTTTCCAGGCAAGCAAATAGGCCGCCTTGACGTCTTCGAGCGTGGCATCGGCCGGCATGTTGATGGTCTTGCTGATCGCGCCGCTGATGAACGGCTGCGCCGCGGCCATCATGCGGATATGCGCATCGACGGCGATGGAGCGTTGCCCGATTCGACCGCATCGATTGGCGCAGTCGAACACCGCGAGATGCTCGGCCCTCAAATACGGGGCGCCTTCCACCGTCATCGTTCCGCAGCAGAAATCATTCGCGGCAGCGATCTCTTCTTGCGTAAAACCGAGCGTCTTCAGCATGTTGAAGGTCGTTTCATTCAGCTGGGCCTCGGTCATGCCGAGCTTTTCCACGCAAAACGCCTCTCCCAGCGTAAACTTATTGAAGACGAACTGAATTTCAAAAGCTTGCCCCAAGCTGCCTTCCAAACGATCGAGGGCCGCGTCGTCGAATCCCTTTTGACGCAGCGTGTCGTGATTGATGAACGGTGCGCCCTTGAGCGTCCGAGCCCCGACACAATACCGAACGATATCCTGCGCTTGCTGGTCCGTGTAGCCGAGGTTGGCCAGCGCCATCGGCAAGCTCTGATTGATGATCTTGAAATACCCGCCACCGGCCAGTTTCTTAAACTTCACCAGCGCAAAGTCCGGTTCAATCCCCGTGGTATCACAGTCCATGACCAACCCAATCGTGCCGGTCGGCGCGATGACGGTCACTTGTGCATTGCGATATCCATAGGCTGTCCCTAATTCAAGCGCATGGTCCCACGCTCGTCTGGCGGCGAGGAGCATATCGGGAGGACAATGCTCGGGGCGGATTCCCGCCGGAGTGATCGTCAGGCCTTCATAGTCCACATGAGACACCTGGTATGCAGCCCGACGGTGATTGCGGATGACCCGCAGCATGTGCTCTCGATTGTTTGCGTATCCCGGGAAGGGCGACAATTCGGCAGCCATTTCAGCCGACGTCCCGTAGGCTTCCCCGGTCATGATGGCCGTGATGGCTCCGCAAATCGCCAAGGCCTTGGGCGAGTCATATGGAATCCCTTGCCGCATGAGCACGGTGCCCAAATTTGCATACCCCAACCCAAGCGTCCGGAACTGATAGCTCTTTTCGGCGATGGAGCGGCTCGGGAAGGAGGCCATCAACACGCTGATTTCTAACGCGATCGTCCACAGCCGAACGGCATGGCGAAAATGTTCCAGCTCGAATTGCCCATCGGCGGTATAAAACTTCGTGAGATTCAGGGATGCGAGATTACAGGCCGTATCATCCAAAAACATGTACTCGGAACAGGGATTCGACGCGTTGATCCGACCGTCCTCCGGACAGGTATGCCACTCGTTGATGGTGGTATCGTACTGAGTCCCTGGATCCGCGCAAATCCACGCCGCCCACGCGATCCGGTCCCACAGCTCCCGTGCCTTGATGGTCCTACAAACCTTGCCGTTCGTTCGGCGCTTGAGTTGCCAGTCGCCGTCGGCTTCGAGGAGGGCAAAAAACTCATTGGGAATCCTGACGCTGTTGTTGGAGTTTTGGCCGGAGACAGTCTGATAAGCCTTCCCATCCCAATTCGTGTCATATTCGTGAAAGACGAAATGGGTGAAACCTTGCTGCGCATAAGAAAACATTCGTTGGATATAGGCCTCGGACACCAGATCCCGACGGGCCAATGTCAGCGCCTCACATAAGACCGGATTGGTCTTCTGATCGAGATCCAGCCTGAGAGCGCCCTCGCCATCGACCGTATGACAAGCTTTCAGCACGGCGTTGAGGCGCTGCGCGCAAATCTTCGACCCCGTCACCATCGCTGCGACTTTTTGTTCTTCGATGACTTTCCAATCGATGAATTCTTCGATATCCGGATGATCGAGGTCCAAACAGACCATCTTAGCGGCACGGCGCGTCGTCCCTCCGGATTTGATCGCTCCGGCGGCTCGATCGCCGATCTTAAGAAATGACATAAGGCCCGAAGACTTCCCGCCGCCGGAAAGCCCTTCGCCGTCCCCACGCAGTTTCGAAAAATTGGTCCCGGTCCCGGATCCATACTTGAACAACCGCGCTTCCCGAACCCAGAGATCCATGATCCCGTTTTCATTCACAAGATCGTCCTCGATTGATTGAATGAAACAGGCGTGCGGCTGAGGATGTTCGAACGCATTGGTGGCTTTCACGACTTCACGAGTCGAGGGATCGACGTAATAATGTCCTTGCGCCGGTCCCGATAACCCATAGGCGTAATGAAGGCCTGTATTGAACCACTGCGGTGAATTAGGCGCCGCCATTTGACGCGCCAGCATGTAGCACATCTCATCGTGAAAGGACTCGGCATCTTCCGGCGTCTTGAAATATCCATAGGACTTGCCCCAATGGGTCCAGCACCCGGCCATGCGCTCGAAGACTTGACGGGCGTCTCGCTCGCCACCCAACACCGGCTTGCCGTCTGAGCCGACGAGCGGCTGACCGTTCGGATCGCGCTGCGGCACTCCAGCCTTCCGGAAGTACTTCTGGGCCAATATATCGATGGCCAGCTGCGACCAGGCCTCAGGAACATCGATATCATCGAGCTTGAAGACGGTGGATCCATCGGGATTCCGAATCTCGGACGAACGCTTCACAAAGGTGATCCCCTCGTAGGGATTCTGGCCGCGACGGGTAAATCTTCGATCAATTCTCACGGTAGCCCTCCTACGGAGTGGAAAAAAATGTACGTTGAGCGCCTGTAGGTTCCAATGGATAGCTACATATAGTTATCATAAATTTTTGTCAACACCAAGTATTGTGGATCATTGGGAAATGAGAGGAAAGGCTGTGAATAGTCGAAATGCGAATATCCGAGCCAATTTTAATCGCTTGTCAACGAGGTTATCCACAGAAATAACCAGTGGAAATCCGGCCCCGCCAGATTACCCTGGCCATTTTTTCTTGTTAGAAGGCCATTCGTCCGATTTTCAACGTCGCTTCCTCGACACCTTGAAGGGGAATGAACCGACCACCGAGACCGAGCACGATGACTTTCGTGCCCGCCACCTGTGTTTCATATTCGCTCATAATTCCCCAGTTCTGTCGCACGGTATTCGGCCTCACGACTGATTCGAGAAGCTTCTTACTTTGCGACTGAAACACCTGCCGAATGAATTGCTGTTCTCGAGTCGATGTACCCTGGTCCATTCGGTCTATCGCTTTGCTCAATTCTCGTTCAACGAAGCGTACATAGTCGTCCATCGTTGGATTCGATAAAGCCAGACCGATCGCGGCAGTCAATCCAACGACGATTACGCTCAAACGAAGGAGGCTCATAACGTTCTTGCCCGAACAAGCCGGGGTCCTATTCGAGCTTCAAGTCAAGTCCAATACATTTCCACTCTTCATGCGCCGTCCGTCCTGAGCTTGTCGAAGACATGCACCGTTAAGGAAGTTCGCTCACGGTTCGACACGCTCACCACGAACGAAACACGATACGACCCCATGATTTGACAAACAATTGTCGGGCCAATTAGCTTAAGCCCAGATTCAGTTCACACGGCCTTATCGAGTCTGGAGGCGCTATGTTTGTCTGGAGCAAAAAGCTTGTCGGTGGCCTGTTAGGCGCATTTGTTCTGCTGTTAGGAATCTTTCTCCTCCAAGGTTCCTCGGAGAGCACGAGCGTCCTCAAAACTCACACCACCCAATGGATCATCTTGAATTATGCCTGTCTGCTGGTGTGGCTCTTCGTCTGGATGATCGACCAAGCGCGCGTGCGCGGCAAAAATGTCTGGTTATGGTTGTTGCCGTTCATACTGGCTCCGCTGCCCACCCTGATGCTTTTCGTACTGTTCCTACAACGGCGCTTATCGTAGTCATTCGGCAACAGGAGCGACTGCCGGCTTCAGAGCGGGAGGAGGCGCGCCGCTCTGCTGCTCGGGCTCGATGGAACGCCGGATTCGCCACACTGCCCAAAGACCCGGCAGCGCCACCACGACGGTCAAGACGAAAAACTGTGTCCATCCGACCAGCGTCACGATATCCGCCGAGGGGCGCCCGGCAAACACCCGCCCCAACGCCTCAAATGAAGACAGCAGCGCGAACTGAGTCGCGGTATACCGTGGATCGCAGAGCGACATCACCAACGCGACGAACGCAGCGGTGCCCATTCCTCCCGTCACATTTTCGATGACGACCGCCGCAGTCAGGACGCTCGCGTCTTTGCCCATCAATGCCAATACGACGAAGCCCAGATTCGAGACCGCCTGCAAGACCCCGAAGATCAATAGCGACCGTACAAGTCCCGACTGGGTCATCATGAGTCCGCCGACAAAAGCACCCAGCAAGGTGGCAAAGACCCCAAGTCCCTTCACGGCGCCGACGTCCGTCGCGGAAAAACCAAGCCCTCCGATCAGGAAAGCGGTCTGAAGGGCAGACGCAAAGGCATCTCCAAGCTTATAAAGGATGATGACGGCCAAGAACCCCAGGGCGTGGGGCCGTCCGAAGAACTCCGCCAACGGCGCGCCGACTGCTTCTCTCATGCTCTTCGGAGCCTCGGCAACGAACGTGGGGTTGGGGCTGATCAAGACGATGCCTACTCCGGCTACCATGACCGCCGCCATGGCCAGATATGTCATGGGCCACCCGACATAATCGGCAAGGACAAGCGCGCCGGCACCGGAAGCCAATAGTGCGATTCGATAGCCGTTCACCCATACGGCCGCACCCAAACCGCGCTCATGAGATCGGAGCGTGTCCGTGCGATAGGCATCGAAGACAATATCCAAGGAGGAGGCCAGGAACGCCACGAGCACGGCATAGGCCGCCAGCCATCCAGGATGTATCCGAGGATTGGTCAGGGCCATGAGTCCAAGGCCGACCGCTACACAGAGTTGCGTCAGCACCATCCAGCCGCGACGCCGCCCGAGCCAAGGAGGTATCACACGATCCATCACAGGAGCCCATAAGAACTTGAGCGTATAGGGCAGGCCGACCATCGTGAAAATACCGATGGTCTTGAGGTCGACTCCCTCCACCGTCAACCAGGCCTGCAAGGTCCCGGACGTGAGGGCGAGTGGAAGGCCGGAGGCAAAGCCCAACGGCAGCATCACGAGGATGCGGCGATTCATCAGGCTTGATAGGCTGAAAGATCCTGGTGTCATGGAATTTACTCGCACAAACGTGAGCTGAATCCGACAGAGGTACCATCAGCAGCGCAACTCGTTTCAGTTGCCATGCAGAATACCACCGCCTTGCGCCGCCGTTCAGTAGAATCACAAAACAGGCGGGAACCATCTCACTGGCTGGCGCCGAGATTAACAGGGCTGTCCGTTGAACAAACAGGGCTTGTATCGCGAGATATCGAAGTCCGTATTTTCCTGGTAGACCTTTTCGTTGCCGTTGACCCCGTCCTGCTCAGGATCATTCCACATGGTGTGGTTCCACCAATAGAACAGCGGTTGGGCCTCGGTCTGATAGATAGGATTCCCGTAGGTGCTGCGCGAATATTCTTGAACCAGTCGGGCCGTGACATAATCGATTTGGCCGTTTCCGCGAAGAGAATACAGCATGATGAAGAGACGGGCCTCATGGTCATACAGCTCATCGACACGAGTGGTGAGATCGGGCTCGGCAGGAAGTGACTCCGCGTTCCATCCCGTCACAGGATGGCTCCAGAACAATCCCGCCAAAACAAACACGATGAGCGTGCGCAAATGCATGTCCGCGCTCCCCGACGAGGTGGATGCAACCCTACTCTAGGTCGTTCCGACAATGAGGCCACAATCCTTAAGATTTCCGGTCACAAGGGGCAACCTTGCCGGAACACGCATGATCTCCCTATAATGCCACCCTATGGTAATGCCCCGTGCCTCTCTTCATACGCTCGGCTGCCGCTTGAATCAAGCCGAAACCTCGATCCTGGGGGAAGGGCTCAGACGCAAGGGGTTTGAGCTCGTCGAGTTCGGCCAACCAACCGACGTTCTCGTACTCAATACCTGTTCCGTGACGGAAGACGCCGAACGGACATCGCGATATCTGATCCGGAAGACACTGAAACACTCTCCGAATGCCTTCATCGCTGTCACAGGTTGCTACGCCCAAACAGGCATGGAAATGCTTAAGCGGCAAGCAGGCGTCGATCTCATCGTCGGCCACCAATTCAAGCTCGACCTGCCGGCCTACATTCCCCCCGCCCACGAACTACGGAAACGCTCCATCCCTGAGGTGCATTATACGAAAATGATCGTTCGCGGAGACTTCGATCTTCCGTACTTTTCGGAATCGGATTCGACCCGTGCGGCAGTGAAAGTACAGGACGGCTGCGGCGCAATGTGCGCCTTCTGCATCATCCCATTCGCCAGAGGGCATGAGCGCAGCAGAAGATTTGACGACATCCGGCGAGAGGTCGAAAGCTTGACGGCTCGGGGATACCGAGAAATCGTGCTCACCGGGGTGAACATCGGTCGATACGCACACGATGGCCTGAACTTTTGCATGTTGCTTCGTTGGCTCGATCAACAGCCAGGGCTCGAACGCATTCGCATCTCTTCAATCGAACCAACCACTGTCGGCGAGGACATGATTGACCTCCTCGCCTCCTCCACCAAACTCTGCCCTTACCTCCATATTCCTCTGCAAAGCGGAGACGACCAGGTATTACAGGCCATGAATCGACGCCATACAGTCAAGGCCTATACCAAACTGATCGAAACGGCGCTCACGAAGATTCCCAACCTTGGCCTTGGAACGGATCTTCTCGTCGGATTCCCCGGCGAAACTGAGACCGCATTTCGGAATACAGTAGCGGCTGCGACGGACCTTCCCTTTTCTTATCTTCATGTGTTTCCATACTCTTCCCGACCGGGAACGGCCGCGCTACGTATCAAACAACGTGTGCCGTCCGCGTCGGTCAAGAAACGCACCGCACTGCTGCTCGATCTGGATCATGCCAAACGACTGGCATTTCACAACAAACAGATCGGCAAGACCGTCTCTGTCCTGTTTGAAGCCGGCACTCGAGACTCCCATCGCTTCGGCACAACTCCAAACTTCACCAGAGTAGCAGTCGCAGATACAGGCGACCTTCAGAATCGGATCTTACCAGTCACCATTACCGCCGCCGCAGACCGTTTCACGTTTGGCCATCTGACTGCTTCTCGACATACACACACTGCCATGGCGATGCTATGATTCTGAAGACCATCCCCCGCGTTCATATCGAAACGTTCGGCTGCCAAATGAACGAGTCCGACAGCGAACTTGTTCGCTCGATGCTGAAGCGAGAAGGATTCGTCTTTACTGAGGATCGTGAACGGGCCGACGTGGTGTTGGTCAACACTTGCGCCATTCGGGAGAACGCGCACAAGAAGATCTACGCCCACCTCTCCGAGCTAAAAGCGATCAAAAAGCAGCGCCCTCTCGTCGTTGGCATCCTCGGTTGCATGGCCCAGAACCTCAAAGGTGAACTGGCGGAAAAGGAGCCGCTGATTGACGTCTTGGCCGGCCCGGATGCCTATCGTCAACTTCCCTCATTGCTGACGGCCGCACTCGAGGAACAAGAACAGGGACTCTCTCAGAAAGGACTCGCCCTCGATCTGTCGGAGTACGAAACCTATGAAGGGATCATGCCGGATCGCGACAGCGGAGTAAACGCATGGATTACCGTCATGCGAGGCTGCGATAACTTCTGTTCCTTCTGTGTCGTCCCCTATACCAGGGGTCGTGAACGGTCGCGCGACCCGAAGTCCATTTTACTCGAAGCCCGTGATGCCGCGGCTCGTGGGTTCAGGCAAATCACGTTGCTCGGCCAGAACGTCAATTCCTATCGCCACGAAGAATGGGATTTTTCCAGACTGATTACCGCTGTGGCGGATACTCCGGGAATCGATCGAGTTCGGTTTACCTCGCCGCACCCGAAAGACTTTCCCGCCGCGCTCATTGAGGCCATCGCCACGCACCCAAGAATCTGCAAACACATTCATCTTCCCCTTCAGGCAGGAAGCGATCGGATCCTCGAACTGATGGGACGAACTTACACGGGAACCGAATACCTCACGTTGGTCGCGCTCATTCGCCGCGCCGTCCCCGATATCGTCCTGACCACAGACATCATCTGCGGTTTCTGCTCTGAGTCGGATGAGGACTTTCAATCCACGTTCCGTCTGGTGAAACAGGTCCAGTTCGACTCAGCCTACATCTTCAAATATTCGGAACGGAAACATACGATCGCGGCAAGAAAGTATGCCGACGATGTCCCTGATCAAGTCAAGGGTATGCGCGTCGCTCAACTCTTAGAAACTCAACGCCGCATCACCCTGGAGCGCAACCGACGGTACATCGGCAAGTCAATACGGGTGTTAGTTGAAAGGGATGCAACCCGCTCGCCGGCTCAGGCCATGGGGAAAACCGACGGAAACATCACGGTTGTATGGGATAAGGGTACGGGTGGTTTTGGTCCGGGCACTCTGACCACGAAACATATCATTGATGCCTCGGCTGCGACCCTCTACGGGAGGTGAGGTCACCGGCATCAAATGCAGTTTTGTATTGGAGACATTAACAATCTCACCTCTTTGAACAATTCTGCACGCTCACTTGAGTGAAATGAACATTTTTTGACCAGCTCCCTCCTCTCTATTCAGACTATTCTTCGGCCATTCTTTTGTTCTATCGCTCCCAGATGGCCTCTTGATGATCAGTTGGCCCCCAATATTCCATCCTGCCTGATCAAGCTTGCGCCGCTAACCCCATGATTACAAAGGCACCATCTAAATTCTTCCTTTTGGAGTGTGGCCACCAGTCCTGACCTTCTGATCCTGAGACCTATTCAGGATCTCCCTTACCTGTGGCGATGATACACCCTACCCTTCCAACAATCGGAAGGCATGGACCTTGCTGAAAATCCTGAGTCTTTACGTTCTGCAATCTGAGATTTCGTTTCTCGTTATGAAATCCGCCGACTCCGATTCAAAATCTAATCCCAACCCACCTGATTCTCGTGTCACGCTCGAAGCGATCATTTCGGTCGGTGTAGTCGGATGGTTGGTAATCGGTATTGTACTCATGGGCCTAGGCGTATGGTAGTTCGGTATAAGAACCATCGTGAAACCCAGCGCTCTCTGGCATATGGCCAACCGGCCTTTCCGGTCACAAGCCCACAGATGAGGAGATCCCGTATGCATGTCCACTTCAATGTCCACAGTTCTCTCTATGTCGGAGCCTTGATGTCTCTCAGCCTGATAGCGACCGGATGCTCGATGTTTTCCGGAGAGACAAAGCTTCACAAGAACACTAAAGGATCCGTCTATCTTAAGGAGATCGCCGATTGGTCATTTGTAGCCAATCATCCCGCCACTATCGACCAGATGACCATGCTGAAAATAGTCAAAGGCGTGGTGACTGATGACGCTCAAAAAATGTCAGGCAACATGCCCGCCAGTGGCAGCAAGCCGATGAGGGTATTCAGCGATGAAGATGCCGAGTTTCTTGCTCCCCTGCTAGCCCAAGGCTTATCGCAAGCGAAACCGGAGCAGATTGTCGGTTTCAAGGTGTCTCCATCGGCAGGGTCAGGCACTGAACCCACAGCGGGCACCCTCTATGTTCATAAAGGGTCGATCTATTTGACAATCACTCCTTCTCAAAACAAGAAGGCTTTGGAATTCACTCCTAGCTCTGCTGCGCGCCATGAAAAAGCTCCTCTCTTTGTCGCTCTGGGAAGGGGCGCCATGACGATGGTCATCGACTATCAAACCCTCGCTAAAGCAGCGGCGCCGGGTTCACCTCCTACAGCAAGGGCGCTTAGACCTATCCCTGCTTCGGCATCTCAGATTGCTCCGGTGGTATCAGCCTCTGCCCCGATGCACCCATCGGTTACGGAGGCAGCATCGCCTCAGGAAGCGTCCGTCTTGCCGGCTCCCCAAGCGTTTCCGGCTCATAACCGGACTGAGTCAGGACCTCCTCAATTGAACACCGATGAACTGCTCAATCGGAAACTGGATGAGCTTCGTGAAGCGCGCGAAGCCAACAAACGGAAAGACTCCGAGATCGCAATGCTGAAGAAGGAAGCAGTGTGGATGAAACAAGAGCTCCGTCAACGGGCGGAAGAAGTGAAAGCCGTGAAGACCGGCAAGACAGCCGTTCGCTCAGTCCCCAAAAAGAAATCGGCGGAAGCCTATCCGACCCGTTGATCGTCGACCGCTCGATCTACCCGACGTCGTAAAGCTCAGGCTGCAGCAGAACAACCTCCCGAGACAGAGGCTGACGAAAGTTCATGCGGCAGTAGCAGGCATAGGTCACATAGGTATCTTGCAGACAGTACTGCGCAAGCTCGCGACCTTGCCTCCGCTCCCACATTTCGGCGACTTGTTCCCCACTGCCTGACTTCGTTTCGACCTGCAACGCTCTGGCCAGCACATCGAGCTTGACCCAACCCCTCGTATCCCAATTACTCCAAAGGGCCATCGTGTCATAGACCGGTTCGGCGCGGAATTTCGCAAGGTTGATATCGAGACTGGGCTTTACTTGATTGATGATCGACCGTTTCTTGATGAAGGGCAGATCAAAGCCAAGTCCGTTATGCGTGATGAACAAGGCGGGACGGTCCTGGGCAAGCCTCGCCCAGAATTGGCGGAGCAGCTCCCGTTCATTCGCCCCGAACCAGGCGACGGCGCTGCGTGCTTCCATCTGATCGGAAAATTCCAGCAGACCGATACAGACGATGCGGCTGAACGTCCCATCGAACGCCGACTTGGCGTACAGCTCATCTTCCGCGTGCCGCCGTTCTTCTGCCGCACCGGCGGCAAAGAGGTCGTACCCCTCATCCGCGTGAGAGGATTCACTGCACACCGGTGCCTTCCCCACCAACCGTGTCCATTCTTCACGAGTAGCTTGGATGGTTTCGATATCGAGTACGACCTTCATCGCGAAACTCCGAACGCATCACGCCGCAACGCTTCGATAATCGCATAGTCCGCCGGCGGGAATGTAAACTGCGTGAGATCTTCGGGATATACCCAGCGGATTTCTTCGCAACCGATAGGCATAGGTTCTCCCTGTTCAATGGCACATCGAAAAAAATGCAACTCGATGATTTGATCCAGATAGTCGTGCCGAATGATTCGATACGGAATAGGTTGGTCGACGCGAACACTCAGCTCTTCAAATAGCTCCCGTTGCAAACACTCCGTGAGCGATTCGTCCATTTCCCGTTTTCCCCCAGGGAACTCCCAGAAACCCGCTAAGTGGACACCGGGTTTCCGGCGGGCGATCAAATAGCGGCCATCACGGTGGATGAGCCCTACCGCCACTTCAATAACTTGCATGATCAACCTATTGCCGTTCGCGCGTCGTCGGACTGAACGGATATGTCTTACAGAAGGACTTCATCGGACAGAGGAGACAATAGGGATCCCGAGCAGTGCATACCGTCGCGCCAAAGTCCATAATCGCCTGATTAAAGTCATACCCTTTGCCAGGCGGGATCAAGGTTTCCGACAATTCCCATAGCATCGTCTTCTGTGCTTTGGGATTACCTTCCGCCACAAACACCCTGTGCAAGACACGGATTACATTCGTGTCCAGAATGGGGGCATCTTCATTGAACGCGAAGGAGCGAATTGCCCCGGCAGTATACCGCCCGATCCCTTTGAACGAGAGTAACTCATCAGCGTCGTTGGGTAATTTCCCCCCATACCGTTCCACCGTTTCACAAGCAATCCCATGCAACCGTTCCGGACGAATGTTGTACCCGAGGGGATACCAGGTCCTCTTGACGTCAGCAACCGGAGCCTCTGCCAAATCTTCAAAACTTGGATACCGTTTCAAAAACTCATGGTACTTAGGGATCACCCGATCAACTTGGGTCTGCTGCAGCATCACCTCGGAGACGAGGATATGATACGGGTCCGAGGTTTTCCGCCAGGGCAAATCCCGGCCATGTTCTCCATACCACTTCAGAAGCCTCAGTTGGAATCGCCGCTTGGCAGATAGCTCGGGCAAGACGGACTTCCCAGGCTTTTTCTTATTGGAGGGGCGTCGCGTAGACATGCACCAAGCTCTGTAGTCTCACTCTCCCAGCCACGACATTGTATGAGTGCCCTTCCTTCAAAATCAAATGCGCCGTCACCCACTGGGGCGAAGGAACATTTCTTACATCGCGTGGTTACTGCTGGGGATCGGAGGGGGTTGACACCGCATAGACCTTGAGGTGGGGTTCCACCTGAAGACATGACTGGGCCTGCCGAGCTGATATCTCGTCATGAAATACACCAAAGACCGTGGCCCCACTCCCCGACAATAAAGCCGCCTCAGCCCCTTCACCAAGCAGTTTCTGCTTGATTCCGTGAAGAACCGGATGCGCCTTGAACACCGCTGCTTCAAAATCGTTCTCCACCAATTGGAGCAGGTTCTCCCATGCGAGTTCAGATGCATTCCCCAGCGCCGCATGGACCTCCGAAATCGATCGTACCCCTGTTCGGCTTCCAGAAAGCTGCTGATATGCCCACTTCGTTTCGACGGGGAACCCCGGATTAACCAGGACGACCCATCGCTGCCCCTTGATTCGCACTGGGGCCACCTTCTCACCTCTCCCTTCCACGATTGCAGAAGGAGCGAAAAAGAAAAACGGGACATCGCTTCCGAGTGTTTGACCAACGTGAGCCATCTTCTCCATCGACCAGCCTAAATTCAACAGCTGGTTCAGGCCGATAATCGTTGCCGCCGCATCGCTGCTCCCGCCTCCCAATCCCGCTCCCATCGGAATTCGCTTTGCGAGCACCATATCCAATCCAACTACTCGTCCACTGCGCTCAAGTACCGCTGCCGCGGCACGATAGACAAGATTTGAAGGGTCTGTCTCCAACGAAGGATCATCGCACCGCAGGGTAATGGTCGAATGATTGCCGCTAAGCGATATCGAGAGCTCGTCCCCCAACCCCACGATCTGCATCAGCGACCAGAGATTATGATAGCCGTCTGGCCGGCGGTCGAGAATGCGGAGCACGAGATTAATTTTGGCGGGTGCGAAAACGGTAAGGGAGGCAGGGAGGATGGTCGATCCGGAAGAAGGGTTAGTCACGGCCTCCTTTTATAGCATACTTCTCCAGGCGATACCGAAACGATCTGGTGTTCAGACGGAGCATGCGCGCGGCTTTCTTTTTGACCCACTTCGATCGCTCAAGCGCCTTCAGCAACAAATCTTTTTCGATGCTGTTGATGAGCCCCTCAAGATCCAATCCCTCGTCGGTCAGATCCAGCGGCATCGCCGGGTGCTGAGGCTGCGTCGTAGGTCGATGAAGCCATCCGTGCACTTCGGCGTCGGTCACAGACTCTTCCGTTGCAAATGCGACGACCCGTTCGATCAGATTCTCCAACTCACGGACGTTGCCGCGCCATTCATGCCCCAGCAAGACGTGCATCGCCTCCGGGCTGATCACGGGCTTGGGCTTGCCGCTTTCTTTCGAAAAGCGTTCCAGAAAGTGAGTGACCAGTAACGGAATATCGCCGGCACGCATGCGCAAAGGCGGGAGCCGTATGGGAAGCACATCCAACCGATAGTAGAGGTCTTCGCGGAACGAACCGTCGGCAACCGCTTTCTCAAGATCCTTGTTGGTGGCGGCCACCACGCGCACATCGACCTTGACGTCCTGACTGCCGCCTACCCGTCTGAATTCTCGTTCTTGAATCACGCGCAGAAGCTTGACCTGAATGGTGGGAGTCGTATCACCGATCTCATCGAGAAAGATGGTCCCTCCATCGGCGACCTCGAACAGTCCGGCTTTATTGGCAATAGCCCCCGTGAACGAACCTTTCATGTGGCCGAACAGTTCACTTTCCAACAGCGTTTCAGGTACGGCACTGCAGTTCACCGCCACAAACGGCATGACGCTTCTGGCGCTGTTGTAGTGAATCGCACGCGCGACCAACTCTTTTCCTGTTCCACTTTCGCCGCAGATCAGGACATTGCTCTTTGAATCGGCGACTTTCCGTACGACGTCGAACACTTTCTGCATCGCCTCGCTCTGGCCGACCAGCTGCGCGAATGATGACTGACTCGCCATTTCCCGCTTCAGGAGCATGTTCTCGGTCGTGAGACGCCGTTTTTCCAGCGCATTCCGAATGATCAACTGTACTTCATCGACCTGGAAGGGCTTCGTCAGATAGTCGTACGCGCCTTGTTTCATGGCCTCGACGGCAGAATCCGCGCTGGCAAAGGCCGTAATGATCAGCACGACGGTTTCCGGCGAGGCAGACTTTACGGCCTTCAGGACCTCCATGCCATCGATCTTCGGCATCCGTAAATCGGTGATGACCAGATCAAAGATTTCCTTATTCAGCAGCTCGATGGCTTCTTCGCCGTCCATGGCGCTGGTGACGGCATACCCAGCCCGCTTGAGCATAATACTCAATACGTCGCGCAAACTTTGTTCATCATCAACGACTAAGATCTTTTCCACGGCTCTCTACCTTCGTGCCAAAGTCGCACGCCTGAATCCGCCGTACGGGGCAAGCAAACGCCGAATCGTGTCCCGTGCCCTTCCTGACTGTCCACTTTGATCCACCCTCCGTGAAGATCGACGATGCGATGGACTGCAGCCAACCCCAACCCGGATCCTCGCTTTTTGGTGGTAAAGAACGGAAGAAAGATTTTACCGAGATTGTTCTTCGGAATGCCTTCTCCGGTATCTTGAAATGAGATCTCTACCACCTCAGCCTTTCGCCCGCCGACATCAACCTTTCTCCCCCCCGTTGCGATCGTCAGTTGCCCGCCCTTCGGCATGGCATCGAAGGCATTCACCGCCAGATTCCAGAACACTTGTTTCATTTGATCCTGATCCACTTGCGCGGGCAATGCCCCGGTGCACGGTGCCGCCGCGATCGTGATATTCGTTCTGCTTTGTGCTTCATGTTGTACCAGATCAAGGGTCTCGGCAAGGACTTTGTTTAAATCGTACTCCGCTAAATTCAGCGCCGGCGGCCTGGCATACTGGAGAAACTCTGTAATGATGGTATCCAGCCGGGTCGCTTCGCGAACCGCAATGTCCATCAGGCGTTGGCTGATGTCATCGGCCTGGAGATCCTTCCGAAGCATCTGCATCGCTCCGGCGAGTGCACCCAAGGGATTCCTAATTTCGTGCGCCATCCCCGCCGACATCTCCCCGAGACTGGCCAACCACTCCTTTCGCTGCATTTCTTCTTCGAGATCACGGATCTGCGTGAGATCTTTGAACACTCCAACCAGTCCCGTTTGCCCTCCTCGTTCATGCAATGGCGCGAGCGTCATGCCGAGAATCAACCGGTTGCCGTCGGACCGTTTACACTCCACTTCAAACCGCATATGAGAATACACATCCTGCGTGAGATCGTCATCGTGCGGACTGGGATACCAGTTAAACACTTCCCGCCAGGGACGCCCCCGTACATGCTCAAAGCCGTAGCCCGTGGCTTCCTGCGCCGCTGGGTTGAAGGAAGTAATCCGACCCTTCTCATCGGTCGTAAAGACACCGCTGCTGATACTGTGAACGATATTCTCATGGAATGCTTGAAGGCGGCTCAGCCCCTGTTCTTTTTCGCGGAGCGATTGATCCGCCAGCCGAAGCTGATCCGCAAGGGCCCCGCTTAAAAAGCCGACGACGAGGAATGCCAGGCCATAGACGCCGAACGCCTGGAGTGTCTCGGCGGCAGTGAGGTCCGCATGAGGTAGCCATCCCCAGACTTCGGCAAGGCCGTAGAGCTGCACATTGGTCAGAATCCCAAACAAGATGATGCAGAGGCTGGCCGTCAAAAGCCCCACTCTGCAACGGGGAACCAAACTTGCCACCGTCACACTGATCACATAGAGCACCGCGAACGGGCTTTCGATTCCGCCCGTCCTGGCAATCAAGACCGTCTCGGTCAAAAAATCGACGGCGATCTGAGCCCAGGCAAACTGCACAAGCGCATGAGGAGTAGTCAATAACCGGAACAGGAACGCGTAGAGGATTGTGACCGCATAGGTGAAAATGATCAGGGCATAGAACGTTTCAACCCGTTCACCCTTGGTGACCTGAAAGGCAAGGGAAAGCCCTAACAGCCCGGTGACGATCACGACTCGCCACCCCATTAACCGATAGATTCTTGCCTTAATATCGCCCATGGGTCCATACGTCATCATGACATGATTAGACCCATATCCACGTTCATCGAGAAATATGGCGCTGGGATAAGATCGAGGTAGGGTCTATTCAGATCCTGACGACCGGAGTCAGCCTTTCCTAATAGATACATCGCTGCACATCAAACGCATCCGTTTTCAGGAGCTGATGGCCTGGGCCATTGTGAAGATAGGCAGATACATGGCCACCACGATGAAGCCGATGAGGACTCCGAGAAAGACCATCATCATCGGTTCCAGCAATGCGGTCAGCGAGGCCACCGCCTGATCCACCTCGTCCTCGTAAAAATCAGCGATTTTCCCTAACATGGCGTCGAGTGCCCCTGTTGATTCGCCGACCGCGATCATGTGTGTCACCATCTTCGGGAATACCTGACTTTTCGCGAGCGGCTCGGAGATCGTCTTGCCTCCGCTGATACTTACCCTGGCGTTGACCAGCGCTTCTTCAATGATTTTGTTCCCCGACGTCTTCGCGCAAATCGTCAAGGCGTCCAGCAACGGCACGCCGCTAGTTATGAGTGTCCCCAACGTTCTCGTGAACTTCGCTACCGACGCTTTTCGCACCAAATCTCCGAAAACAGGCAGCTTGAGGAGCAGCTTGTCGATCTGGTACTTGCCCTTGGCCGTTGCATAGTATTTCTTGAACGCGACGACTGCGAGAATGACCCCACCAAGGATGATGTACCAGCTCGACTGGGCGAAATTACTCATATCAATCACGAGTTGAGTCGGCCCGGGGAGCGCTACTTTTCCGCCGGACATATCTTTGAACATCTTCTCGAACACCGGAATCACGAAGATCATCAATACGGCAATCACGATAAAGGCGATTCCCAAAATCGACGCCGGGTAAACCATGGCGCTTTTGATTTGCCCCTTCAATTTCATCGCTTTTTCAATATACTTGGAAAGTCGACCGAGAATGGTGTCGAGCAATCCTCCCACTTCTCCCGCATGCACCATGTTGACATACAGATCGTCAAATACTTTGGGGTGCCTGCGGAGGGCATCTGAAAACGTCGAACCTCCCTCGACTTGGACTTTGATCTCGCCCACAGATTTCCTCAGCGCTGCATTCTCTGATTGGTTCGATAGAATTTCCAGACACTGAATCAAGGGTAACCCTGCATTGATCATGGTCCCGAATTGTCTGGTAAAAACGACCAAGTCCTTTTCGCTCACCCCGCTACCGATCTTAAAGCTAAATCCCTCTTTGGCCGCCTTTTCCTCAAGACTCGTCACCACCACGCTTTGTTTGCGTAATTGCTCCACCGCTTCATCGCGCGATTTCGCGACAAGTTCACCTTTTTTGACCGCTCCGGACCTGCTCCGTCCGACATATGCAAACGTGGCCATAAATTCTCGTCCTGTTGTGGCTCTCTGAGCCGGTTGTGCGGGAAAGCTAGGACTACGAAGCGAGTCTACTGGGGGGTCGGAAACCTGTCAAAAACAATTGAATTATTTACCGGGCCGCCGAAGAAGTCGTATTTGCGGCCGACATTATTAGGCAAGCGGAGGCGCTACATTCGTGTCTCGATATCCGCGATACAGGTAATGTAACCCGGAGGCCAGGGTGAACCCAACCATCAGCGCAACGAGTGGGGTAAGTATGGAGCGGTCGAACCCTCGCCATGTTAAAAGGACAATCAAAAGAACGTAACTCAGCTGAAATAGGGTCGCGCCTTTTCCCAAGAATGTCGGAGTCACATTAATCGGTGTACTGGTGACGTGAGCCACCACCGTCCCCAGGAGGAGAATAATGTCCCGGCTTACGACCAGGATGACCAGCCAGGACGGCACTAGATGGAGCATCGCCAGCGAGATGAAGCTTGACGTCAGCAGCAGCTTGTCTGCAAGAGGGTCTAACAAGGTCCCTAATCGTGTCCGCTGATTCAGTTTGCGGGCAAGATACCCGTCAATGGCATCCGTCAGGCCTGCGACGAGTAGCGTCAAGAGTGCGAACCCATATGAGCCATAGGTCATGAACCCTATGTAGACAGGGACCAAGAGGATCCGAAGAATCGTGAGGCTATTGGGGATATTCATGGGATGGAGCCGGACAAACCTCAGAACTGGATGGGGAAAGCCATCATAGTAATCAACACACCGCTTGTCAACGAGTTGCAGGCTGCACGAATGACCTTCTATAATTGATGGATCTAGGCTTGTCGTCAACTGTTATTTCTGGGGGATGAGAAAGCATGAGCACGTTGCCGTTGATGTTTAAGAAAGAAGGATTGGTTGAGAAACATCAGCTTGAAGGGGTCGATCCGAGCGATCGATATTTCAACCGCACCATCCTGGTCAATCGGATCCCATCGGGATACTCGGCTAAGATTATGTATGAAGCCTTCGTTGTGGAGAGCGGCTCACACTCAACGATTGCCGCAGCGGTGAAAGAATTAGTGGGTAAACTTCAAGAATTTGGGTTCACTCGCCTCAGATCGCGGGCCAATTTCAAGGGGACTCGCTATCTGGCTGAAAAAGAAACATGGCTTGACTACCCAGACCTGCCTTGATAGCTGCGGAAAAGCTTAGATAATGCCGCGATATGGCCGGAAGTTTGTTCGGTGCTAATACTAGAATAACTCAGAATGGTCAAAAAGGCTGTCCAGCAAGGCCGCAGTGAGCGAAGTGGCGAGGCATACCCTTCGGTACGTTGACCCTCTGAGCGATGCGACCTGCCTCGCGAAGCCGCTTCGGCAAGGCGGGGAACGCCGCTGGCAGACTTTTTCAGCATCCTATTAGAGCGAGCCGATGAATTCCTGATACACCAAATCATGAATCGCAGGACGGAACCCCCGAATCGCCTCATTCTTGCTCGAGGGATGCACGCGATTCGAGAGCAGCACGACCTCCAATTCCCGGTCAGGATCGATCCAAATCGAGGTCCCTGTATAGCCAAGATGACCGAACGATCGGACCCCGAAACAACACCCTGCAGATGACGGTGCTGATGGAGTGTCCCACCCGAGCGCCCAGCTGGATGCTTCTTCCTGCTTTTGTCGTCGTGTAAATTCACGCACAATTCCTTGATCAAGGATAGCCTTTCGACCATGGTATGCATGCAACCACTCACCCGTAATGGCCAACACCCCGTCGGCAGTCCCAAACAACCCGGCATGGCCGGCCTCGCCGCCTAAGGCTGCGGCATTCTGATCATGCACCTCTCCACATAAGAAGTATCCTCGCCATTGATCAACCTCAGTCGGCGCCACGCCACCAGTGTCGCCGTCCACGCTGTTAAAGAGTAGACGGCACTGTTCGGACAAGATGAATCCGATTTGCGGCCCTCCGAGCGGACGTACAATGTGATCAAGGAAATAGTCGTTCATCGATTGCCGGCTGATTCGTTCAACGATCATGCCGAGCAACATGAAACCGAGGTCGCTGTACAGGCTCCGCGTTCCTCGTTCGTACACAGGAGCTTCAGCGCTGATTGTTCCGAGCATCGCTTGTTTCGCGCGATCCCTCTCGTCTTGAGATGAAGGAATCTTTCCTTCCGGATTGATCCGCTCATAGAACGGCCGCCATCCGGGTAATCCGGAAGAGTGGGTCAATAAGTCCCGAAGTGTGGCCGAGCCGATGGACGTCTCGGCACATTCTTGAAGATGCTCCGCGACAGTATCTTCAAGCCTGAGACTGCCTTGTTGAATCAGTAGGGCGAGAGCCGTGACGGTTGCCAACGGTTTCGTCAACGAAGCTAGGTCATAGATGGTGGAGGTGTTGACAAGGGATCCTGGGGGGACGGTTGAAAGATGCCCGGCATGAAAGCGAGCAACCGGTCCGTCTCCGCGCCGCACCACCAATACGGCCCCCGGGAAGACCCCGTCGGTAACGGCTCGATCGAGCGCTGTTTGAATAACACGAAGATTGGGCATCGGGATGAGGATGACGGAGAATGCTCAGGAGTTGATCGCGCCTTACTCAGCGCGGCACTCTCACGGAAACGGTCAACGGGTAGGGCTTGATTCCCCTTCCAGCTTTTCTTCGTGCATGACGCCATGATCCTGATACGCTTCACTGGCTTCCACGTCCAACATTCGCTCGAAGGTATGAAGCGTGGCCCGCATCCGCTCAACCGTGAGCAGCCGCTGCTTCTGCAACACGGATAGGTCTCTCTGTGTGTTTCCTAACTCGATTCGCGCCTGTCGAAACAGTTCGCTGGCTTTCAGCTCCGCTTCTTTGACGATCAACTCCGCATCGCGTTGCGCGCTGCGCTTGACATCCTCGGCCAAGGACTGCGCCGAAATCAACGTGGTAGACAAAGTCGCCTCGGTCCGTTTTAGGTCCGAGACCTGCTGTTCCAGCGTCATAATTCGATCACGCAACGTGGCATTGTCACGGTTCAGGTATTCGACGGTTTGCGCGATCTCTTCTAAAAAGCGGTTGACCTCTTCACGGTCATATCCACGAAGCTTGACTTGAAAGACCATCTGTTGAATGTCGAGCGGTGTGATCTTCATGACATCCCCCATTCGTTGAATCAATTCATCCGTACCGCGAGATCCTTAATCGACTGTACGACTGCAATCTGCAAAAACCAGATGGTCACGATGACGATCAATGGCGACCAATCCATGCCCACACCCGAGCCCACTCGCCGTCGGATCGGGGCCAAGATCGGTTCGGTGGCGCGGGTAAGGAATTGCACGATTGGATTCCACGGATCCGGATTCACCCAAGAAATCAGCGCTCGAGCAATGACGATCCAGCTATAGAACGTCAACGCATAATCAAGCACCGTGGCCACCCCTAACAACGTATTTCCCACGACAAACATCAGCCTCCAAGCTCCTGAGAACGTTTCGTCGCGGCCTCGACGGCGTCGATCAACACGCCCCGGAGGCCTCCCTGTTCCAGCCGATGCAACCCCGCAATCGTCGTCCCGCCAGGAGACGCAACCTCATCTTTAAGCCGCGCCGGATGCTTCCCGGTTTCGACGACCATCCGGGCCGCACCCAACACGGTCTGCGCTGCAAGGAGGCTGGCCGTTTCCCGCGACAACCCCATCTTGACTCCGCCATCGGCCATCGCTTCGATCATGAGAAAGACGTAGGCCGGCCCGCTTCCGCTCAAGCCGGTCACGGCATCCATGAGGCGCTCATCGACAGGCATCACCTTCCCGACCGATTCAAAGAGCTGCCGCGCACAGGCCACCTCGTTTTCTCCTACCCCGGGACCGATCGCCAAGGCAGTCATCCCTTCACCGACCATCGCCGGCATATTCGGCATCGCGCGAATGACGCGGGCCTGCGGCCCACAAGCCTCAATAATTCGTCTGAGCGGCACTCCCGCAACCACCGAGACCACAAGCCGTTTCGCCAACCCATCCCCGATCTCCTTGAGAACTGCGGCGGTTACTTGAGGTTTCACGGCCAGCACAACGACATCTCCCGAGACGACCGCCTCATGATTCGTGGCACTGATCTGAACGCCGTACTGCTTCTTGAGATGATCCAGGCGGGCCGTATCGGGATCAGCGACATGGATCTGCTCGGCCTTGTAGCCCCCTGCGGACAGCACTCCGCTGATCAATGCCTCCGCCATTCGGCCACCGCCCACAAACACGATGTCGCGCGTGACTGTCGGATTAGACATGACGCGCTCCAAAGATGGCGGTGCCGACTCGGACCAATGTCGCCCCTTCTTCAATGGCCACGTCATAATCGTTGGACATCCCCATTGACAGCTCATCCATCCCGACGGTCGGTAAGTGTAAGGCCGCGATCTGTCGAGCCAGTTCATGGAGTTTGCGGAAATATGGCCTGGCCGAATCCTGACCCGTGGTCGGCGGAGGAATCGTCATGAGGCCTTTGATACAAATATGAGAAAATTGCGCCATCATGGGTATCGATCGTACCACGTCATCGGGGTCAAACCCTGCCTTTGTCGGTTCCCCCCCGATATTCACTTCCAGCAAGACCTCCTGCCGGCAACCGGCTTCCTCCGCGCGGCGATTGATTTCTTGCGCGAGGTCCACCGTATCTACCGAATGAATGAGGTCGAATCGACCGATCACGGACCGGACCTTCCTCCGTTGTAACTGCCCGATAAAATGCCAGTGAACCGGGGCCTGGGTGAACAGGGCTATTTTAGGGAGCGCTTCCTGTACCCGATTTTCACCTAAAATGGACAAGCCGGCGCGCACACCTTCCGCAATCTGGTCGACCGTCACGGTCTTCGTCGCGGCCACGAGCCGCACCGCGCCGGGGGAACGTCCGGATCTTTCCTCGGCCAACCGAATCTTCGTCAGAATCGATTGAACGCGTTTCGCAAGCGTTTCAGGGGTGAGCGGTTCCATGACCCTCTCGCACAAGTCGCGGCCGCTCATTCAGCGAACCGTTCTTAATTCTAGCGGAAGCGCTTCAGAATTGGCAGAGTCTCCCTATTCTCGCCTCATCGGCAACCCGATGGCGCTGACCATAGTCCCGTTGACCTTCCCCTCCCGCCGATAGGAAAAAAAGAGGTCTTCGCGGCAAATCGTACAGACGTTGACGGTGGTGATGGACTTCGGCGACACCCCGACGGCTTGCGCCTGTTCTCTGACGAGCGCCTTCAAATCAAGATGCGCTCTTCCTTCTTCCTTCGTTCGAACCACCTTCTTCCAATCCGGAGATCCCTGACGCAGACGGTCAAGAACCGGCTCATCCACTTCATAGCAGCAAATCCCAGCGGATGGCCCGATACTGATCCGTACATGCGCCGGACGAGAGCCAAAGCGAGACTCCAACAGAGCCAACGTTTTGGGAACAATGCCAGCAACCGCTCCTCGCCAGCCGGCATGGACTGCGGCCACGACCCGATGTGTAGGATCATGCATGAGGATCGGAACACAATCGGCTGTCCGCACCGCCACCATAACACCGGGTTGATCAGTAACCAAGGCATCCCAACCGCCAAGAAATCGATCCGTCGGAGCGAGGGCTCGGTCCACCACCAACGCCTCCGTTCCATGGACTTGCTTCACTGAGAGCGTCCACGAAGACGATGCCGCGCCTGCTATCCCCCGCTGCGGAATCCCCGCTTCAAGGCCAAGATCCAGGGCATGCCGACGCGTCCCGAAAAAATGTCGGACCCGAGTCCCGGTCGCCGCAAACGCCGGCACGGTAATGACCGCTCTGTTTGTCATCATCACATTCCCCGCCTCATCCCCTGAAGATCGACACGAGATCAGTCTGTTTGTTTGCGAAGAAAGGTCGGCACATCCCATTCGTCTTCGGCGGTCATCACCGCTCGGTCCATCGACTCTCGCACATCATTCATTCGTCTCAAAAAGGTCGGACGATCGAGGTCTTTTATCGGTCGATCTCCCGCTAAGGAAGCACCCATGCCGGCTAACGCCGAGGGAACGGGTTTGGCCGGTCGACTTGCTCCCCGATCAGTTCCCATTGTGACGGCCGATGAGTCCTCTTCTCGTTCAAACCCGGTCGCGATCACCGTAATGATGAGTTCTTCGCCCATGTCCGGGTTGATGACCTGACCGACGATGATGTTGGCTTCAGGATCTGCCGTCTGTTGGATGATCGAGGCGGCTTCTTCGATCTCGTGCAGCGACATGCTGGGGCCTCCCGTAATGTTCAGAAGGACACCGCGAGCCCCCTCCACACTGCCTTCTTCAAGGAGAGGGCTACACATGGCCTTTTGCGCCGCTTCGATTGCCCGGTTCGGCCCATAGGAAACGCCCATGCCCATGACCGCTCGTCCGGTGTGCGACATGACGGTACGAACATCGGCAAAATCGACGTTCACATGTCCCGTGGTCGTAATCACGTCGGCGATGCCTTGGATCGCTTGGCGCAGCACATCATCCGCGACCTTGAAGGCTTCAAGAAGCGGAGTTGATTTATCGACGATCCCCAGCAGCCGCTGGTTGGGAATCACGAGCAATGTATCGACGTGCCGACGCAAGTCGCGGATTCCTTCTTCCGCGTGTTTGTGTCGCCGTTGGCCTTCATACTGAAACGGTTTCGTCACGACGCCGACCGTCAGAATGCCCATTTCTCGGGCAATACTGGCCACAATGGGGGCGGCTCCCGTGCCGGTCCCTCCTCCCATCCCGGCCGTGACGAAAACCATATCGGCCCCTTCGAGACATTCTCGGATATGCTCTTTACTTTCGAGCGCCGCATCTCGACCGATCTCCGGCTTCGCCCCAGCGCCCAACCCACGGGTACGTTCCGGCCCGAGTTGAATCTTATACGGCGCCAACGACCGATCAAGCGCCTGAAGATCAGTGTTGCCGGCGATAAAATCGACGCGCGCGAGCCCGGAGGTGATCATCGTGTTGATCGCGTTGCACCCAGCACCGCCGATTCCGATCACCTTGATGCGGACCGGCGACAGCATATCTTCCTGAAATGAGAACATTGGGGCACCTCCTCACATCGCCTCGCACGACGACTCATCCGTCGCCCGCAAGGATTCTAACGGTTAGAAAACCTCCGACACCCACTTTGTCCACCCACGCACTTTGGCCCAAGGTCCTCCATTGCGCAGACCGGCCGTTTCTAATTCATCGACATGTCGCCGGGCGCGTAATAAGAGACCGACCCCGGTCGAATAACTGGGATGGCCGACGGTTTCGAATAGCCCTCCCACACCGGACGGTATGCCTCGGCGCGCCGGCAAGTTCAAGACCTTTTCAGCGGCGTCGGGCATGCCGTCTAATAACGATGTACCCCCGGTAATCACGACCCCGGCCCCTAATATCTCTTCATAGCCGGCGCGCGCAATTTCTCTCCGGACCAACTCAAACATCTCGTCCACGCGCGGCTCCAAAATCTCAGCGATATCCCGTCTGGAAAACGTTCGAGCCGGACGATCTCCGACAGACGATACTTCGACGACCTGATGCCCCGTCACCAATTCAGTCCGCGCAACCCCGTACTGCGTCTTGATCTTCTCGGCCTCGGTCTGTGACGTATGGAGGCCGTAGGCCAAGTCCCTCGTCAAGTTTTGGCCGCCGATGGGAAGGACCGCCGAGTGACGAATGCTGCCGTCCAGGAAAATAGCCAGGTCCGTCGTCCCTCCTCCCAAGTCCACCATCACCACACCCAAGTCGCGCTCTTCTTGGCCCAATACGGCTTCACTGGAAGCGAGCGGCTGCAGAATGATGTCCACGACATCGAGTCCGGCTCGGTTCACGCACTTCACGATATTCTGCGCCGATGTGACGGCCCCGGTGATGACATGCACGTTCACTTCCAAACGATTGCCGGAAAGGCCTAATGGTTCGCGCACGCCTTCCTGCCCATCCACCATGAACTCTCGCGGGAGCACGTGAAGAATCCTGCGTTCGTGGGGAATCACGGCGAGCGTGCGAGCGCTTTCAATGGCCCGCTGGATATCTTCGCGAGTCACCTCGGCCCGTTTCAGCGCCACGACGCCTTTGCAGTTTTCAGCGGAAATGTGGCTGCCCGCGATGCCGGTGTAAACCGAGTTGATCTGGACGGCCGCCATCAACTCCGCCTCTTCGACCGCTTTCTTGATGGATTCGACGGTGCTTTCGATGTTAACGACGACTCCTTTGCGTAAGCCACGAGAAGGACTCGTTCCGACACCGATAATATTGAGCCCTCCCGCGTCGGTCATTTCCGCCACGATCGCGCAGATCTTCGTGGTTCCGATGTCGAGGCCGACCAGAATTTGATCCCGTTTCGGCACCGCGATCACCCCCCTTCCCGTACGACAATCCGATTTTCGTACCGGAGATCCACTTCGTTCGCTACGCGCCCACGACCGTCAAAGTTCAGTGTTTTGAGTGTCGGTTTGACGCGTCGGAACCGTTCCCACTGCTCTTGGACCGCTGCCTCCCCGAACTGAAATCGCACTCCCTGTACAAGAGCAATGAGGTTTGACGGATTTTCAGCGTTCACCTGTAGTCGGCCTTCGAAGGTTTGCCCGACCAAATGTGCAAGCTGGATGCCCGAGGCGACGACCTGTTTGACCGACTCGGTTTCTTCCAGCAAACCTTTGGAATCGATTCCCGTCACCAGCGGTAACGCATCATCATCGGTCTGGCCGAGCCTGGTCAGCACATGCCCCTCCGCGTCAGTCAGAAAGTTCTGAGAGTCGGCGCGGACGACGGCAGCGGGTTTTCGCTCGACCAGGGAGATACGTAACTCATGAAACGGGACGCGGGTCACTTCGGCCTCTTTGACCCAAGGATGAGATTCCACCTGCTCCTTAATCGCTCTCGTGACAATATGGTGGAGTCCCGTGCCTGGTTTCACCTTTGCAAGATCGAGCACGTGCTGCCTATCGATGCGCTGGACTCCTTCGACCGTGATGGTCTTGATCTCCAGCAATGCTTGGAGCGCAGGGCCGGCATATTTCACGCTCATTACGATGAACCATGCCGTGAACGCTATGCCGATTGTCATTCCGGCCCATCGAGCAAGGGCCTTTCGTCTGACCGTTTTCCCTAGGCGGGCTTCCTTCCCGGCCCTCTCTCCTTGCGAATCCTTCCACTGATTCTTTCGCGGCTCCACCGGAGACGTTCGCTGTTTTCTTCCCAAGAATCGCATCACACTCACTCCTTCGGACCGACCCGCGCAAGGCGATTCGCACGATCGAGTGCCGACTGCAGAATCCGCTCGACTAAGTCATCGTACGCAATTCCCACTTGAGCTGCGGCCATGGGCAGAAGACTGGTTTCCGTCATGCCGGGAACCGTATTGATCTCCAACACATAGGGCCGGCCTCTCGGAGTGATACGGAAATCCACGCGAGCAGCGCCCTCGCACCCCAACGCCTCGTAGGTCCGTCTCGTTAACTCGCCGATGTGGCGCATCACCTTGGCAGGGAATGGAGCGGGACAGAGATATCGGGTTTTACCCTTCTGATACTTGGCCGAGAAGTCGTAAAAACCATCAGGCGCCACGATTTCGACGGCAGGGAGAACCCTGGGATCGTCCGCGGCCGTTCCCAGAATGGAAACGGCCGCTTCATGTCCGGGAATATAACTCTCCACCATCGCCTCGGGGTCATAGCGATGCGCAAGGGCGAGCGCCTCCTTCCATTGGGTGCGGCGGCGCACAATCGTCACCCCGATCGTGGAACCCTGCGAAACCGGTTTGACGACGATCGGCAGTTCGAGTTTGGTTTTCTTCAGCACCTGCACGAGTGAGAGTTTGTGGCTTTTCCGTAGGACTGTTCCGGGGGGAACGGGGACGCCATGCGCGGCCAATACCGTTTTGGTCACCGCCTTATGCATGCCGACGGCGCTCGCGCGCACACCGGATCCGGTATAGGGAATCCCCAACGTCTCGAGAAAGCCCTGGACGGTTCCGTCTTCACCACCAGGTCCATGCAACGAGAGAAACGCGACGGCGACTTTCTGATCTTCCAAATCTCGATGCAGACGATCCGTGACATCGATAGGCACCGCATCGTACCCTCGACGGATCAACGCCTGATGGACCGCCTGACCGGTCTTGAGTGAGATATCCCGCTCTGAAGACCGCCCCCCCATGAGCACGCCGATCCGAGCATTTGTCAGAGGACCCATCGTCACCACAACTCCCTTCTCTACGCTTCCCCCACGACTTTCAATTCCAACTCCAATTTGATCCCCGTCTTTCGAGCGATTCGCGCGCGCACCTTCCTGATCAGTGAGAGAACATCGGAGGCACTGGCGTGCCCATGATTCACGATAAAATTGGCATGCTTCGTCGAAACCTGTGCATCACCGACCGATGTGCCTTTGAGCCCTGCCGCCTCGACGACTCGCCCGGCCGAATCGTTCAATGGGTTCTTGAACACGCAGCCGGCGCTCGGTAGGGTGAGCGGCTGCGTCTCACGGCGGTAATGGAGATAGTCTTTCACAACCTTTTCAAGATCCGCCCGCATACCCGGCTTCAGTTGCAGCCATACCCCGACCACCACACCCGCCGGCAATATCGCCCGGCGATACCCAAATTCGATCGCTTCTGCGGGACAGTCGATCAGTGCGCCTTTCGGCGACACAATCCGAACAGCTTTCACCGAGTCCTTCATCTCGCCGAGTCGCGTCCCCGCGTTCATCACGACACAGCCGGCGACAGTGCCGGGAATACCGGCCGCCCACTCCAATCCCGCCAAGGACCGGCGGATGGCATGGCCGATCAGCGTCGGCATGCCGACGCCTCCTTCGGCATACAACACAGACCCTGGTTCTTCCTTGATCGCCCGTAGTTTTCCCAAACTGACCACCACACCCCGAATGCCTTTGTCTCGAACGAGGAGGTTGGTGCCACCCAATACAAAGATCGGAAGTTTTTGTTCGCGCGCCTGCCGGGTGAGCCGGACGACATCTTCCACATCAACCGGCTCCACCAATACATCGGCCGGACCGCCGATATGGAACGACGTGTACTCTTTAAGCGGCGCAGTGAAGCGAACCACCCCTCGAACGCCGGCCACGGCAGACTCCAATCTGCGCTGTGTCCGCATTGATCGTTCCTTCGTTCCACCTGTATGCAGCGATGCGCCATGGGCCATCACGCAGACTCAAGCCGCGCAAGAATCCCGGTTCCGGCCTTCCAGATATCACCCGCCCCCAACGTCAGCACGAGGTCGCCCGGCCTAAGATAAGGCAACACCTGATCCGGCAGCGTTTCCTTGCGCTCCAGAAACGTCACCGATGGATGACCTGCCGATTTGATCGTGTCCGCAAGCGCCGCTCCGGAAACTCCCGGTATCGGGGATTCACCGGCCGGATAAATTTCCGTCATGAACAGCACGTCGGCATGCGCAAAGGCATGAGCAAACTCTCCGATGCAATCCCGCGTCCGGCTATATCGATGCGGCTGGAAAATGACCACCAATCGACGATCCCAGCCTTGCTTGGCGGCCGCCAGGGTCGCCTTCACCTCGGTGGGATGGTGGCCATAGTCGTCGACCACCATGATGCCGCCGGCCTCGCCTCGCAAATGAAACCGCCGTTCGACTCCCGTGAAGGCCGCCAACCCTTTGCGGATCAGGTCGACAGGAATCTCCAGCTCGATGCCGATGGCAATGGCCACCAACGCGTTGGAAACGTTGTGGATCCCCGGCACAGCCAGGCGGAAGGGACCAAGATGCTTCCCGCGAAAATGCGCCCGGAACTCGGCACTCCATTGCCTCAAGTTGATGTCGGTTGCCTTGAAATCGGGCGTCGCCCCATCTCGATCGCGAAGCCCGTACGTGTGATACCGCTTGACCAAGCGAGGGAACAGCGCGGCCAGATGATCGTCATCGGCACACAAAACCGCCACGCCGTAAAATGGTATTTTGTTGATGAATTCCAGAAAGCTTTCGGTGATTCGTTCCATCGACCCATAGTGATCAAGGTGCTCACGGTCCAGATTGGTCACCGCCACGATGGTCGGAGAGAGGCGAAGAAATGATCCATCGCTTTCGTCCGCCTCCGCCACGAGCAAGTCGCCTCGTCCAAGCCGGGCGTGGCTGCCCAAGGCATTGACCTTGCCCCCAATGACCATCGTGGGGTCGAGCCCGCCTTGCGCCAGTACGTTCGCGACCATCGATGTCGTCGTGGTCTTTCCATGGGCCCCCGCGATGGCCACCCCGAATTTCAGACGCATCAGCTCCGCCAACATCTCCGCCCTTGGAATCACGGGAATCTGCTTCGCCTTCGCCGCCACAACTTCCGGGTTCCCCGCGGACACGGCGGAAGAGATGACGACGACTTGCGCCTCTCCCACATTGGACTCCTGATGACCAAGGAATATCTTCCCGCCGAGTTCTTCCAGCCGCCTCGTCGTCTCGGAAGCGTGCAGATCTGAACCGGTCACCTTGTATCCCATCGTGAGCAGGACTTCCGCGATGCCGCTCATGCCGGACCCGCCGATTCCGACAAGATGAATCTGCTGTATTTTTCGAAAAAGTGTCATATGCGCTCGCCTTTGTCGTCCTGCCGACGTCTGTGATCGAGTCCCTCGTTCCCCGACAACGCTACCCTCCGGTCGCTCCAGTAGATTGGTTGCTGTCATGTGTCACTCCCATGAGCGCGTAACATTCACCGACGATCACTTCGCCGGCATCGATTCGTCTCATCTCCAAGCTCTTCCGTTGCATCATTCCCAACCGTTGCGGGTCCGACAAGACCGTGCCGATCATCTCGCCCAGTTTCACTCCGGTGAGATCTGCCTGCGGAAGCACAATGGCTCCTCCCGCCGCCTCCATCGCCCGCGCATTCTTCATCTGGTGGTCATAGATGGCCGTCGGCAACGGAATCAGAATCGCGGCTTTCCCGCAGGCGGTCAGTTCGGCGATCGTCATCGCACCGGCACGAGCCACCACCAGATCGGCCGTCCGAAGCACTGCCGGCATGTCGTAGAGAAACGGGACAACGTTGGCGTGAATACCCAATGTCCGGTACGCGTCACTGACTCGCTCGCAATCTCCCTCGCCCGTCTGATGCGTGATGGTCAGGCCTGGAAGCCGCCGGCTCAGTACGGGCAATGCTTCCAACACCGCGCTATTGATCGCCCGGGCGCCCTGGCTTCCACCGAAAATCAGCAGATGCCGTCCATCCTGCTTGGGTGGCGCGTTGTTGTCCGGTTGCGCCAAGAACGCTTGCCGAATCGGAGTCCCGACGACGCGCACCTTTCGCCGATCAAAGGAAGTCCCGGCCGATTCAAACGCCAAAAAAATCCGTTGCGCAAATGGAGCGACCACCTTGTTGGCCAATCCAGGATAGGCATTTGGCTCCAGAATCACTCGAGCAGTTCCTTTCAAGGCAGCGGCAAGCAACATCGTTGGACTCGTGTAGCCCCCCACTCCGATCACAAGATCGGCCTGCCGGCGCTTCAGAAGGTCCAGTGATTGCCAAATCCCAATGGGCACAGAAAGCACTCCCCGTATGACGTCCAGCAGTCCCTTTCCCATAACCGGCTTAGCGGTAATCAACGCCAACTCGAATCCTTCGTGAGCCAACACCTTAGACTCGACCCCGCGCGCGGTCCCGACAAAGAGAATGTTCGAGGATGGATCGCGGCGCAGAAACTCTCGAGCCAGCGCGACAGCCGGATAGAGATGCCCACCGGTGCCTCCCGCGGCGATCACGATCGTCATGGTCGACTCGCCCAGCCACGTCTGCCCTGCTCTCTGGTCTCTTCTCGCCCAGCCTGCCGATCTCGCGAGATGTTCAGCAAGATCCCGACACCGATCAGGCTGATCACCAAGGAAGACCCGCCATAACTGACGAACGGCAAAGTGAGTCCCTTGGTCGGCAGCAAACCCGTCACGACACAGGCATTGATGAGCGCTTGAATACCGATCAGTGTCGTGATGCCGATTCCCAGGTAGCGGCCAAACGGAATGCGCGCTCGGGAGGAGATCTGAAATCCTCTGATCACAAAGAGGACGAAGAGCAGCACGACCATCCCCGTTCCAACAAACCCAAGCTCCTCGCCGACGAGCGCCAGCACGAAGTCCGTATGCGCCTCCGGAAGAAAGAAGAGTTTCTGCTTGCCTTCTCCCAACCCAACGCCGAAAAGCCCTCCGCTGCCGAACGCCAGGAACGATTGGGTAATCTGAAATCCCGTATCCGACGCATCCCTCCACGGTTCCCAGAATGCCATGAACCGCTGGCGCCTGTAGTCGGATGTCAGGATCAGGACAAGCCCGATCGGCAGAGCAACGAGCGCCAGCGTTGAGAGGTGGGACAATCGCGCGCCTCCGACAAACAAAAGCCCTCCCGTGACCAACCCCAGCATCACCACGGTCCCCAAATCCGGCTCCAAAAGAACCAACCCGCTGAGGATCCCGATGATGAGCAACGCCGGCAGCAACCCGGTGGAGAACTGCTGTAGCTGGTCCTCTTTTTTCGCGAGGTACGCCGCGAGATAGATCACACCGATCAATTTTGCCATCTCGGCCGGTTGAACTGTAATGACCCTCAGGTCCAGCCATCGTCTGGCCCCGTTTCGCATCGCGCCGATCGACGGGATCAAGACGGCCACCAACAACACCATGATGAGGCCCAGAAGCGGAAGCCCTAGTCGCCTCCACCACACATAGTCGATACGGGACACGACATGTAAAAACGCCAAACCGAATGTCAGCCATGCCAATTGCCGCTTCAGGTAGTACCAGGAATCGTGGAACCGGTTGCCCGCCACCACAGCACTCGCGCTGAAGACCATCACAAGGCCGATCAACGTCAGAGTGATGGTCACACACAGCAGGACGTGATCCATCCCCGGCCGCTTCGGGCCCTGTGGGCTGCCGGTGGGCCATGGCAACGCCAAGGTCCCTGCAGATCTCTGTGACATTTTTCAGCGTCAATGCTCCTCTTGCCTGCAAGCTGTTGAAAAAGTCCCCCGGGGGCCTGCTCGCATCGCTCATACCTAACGACGTATCCCTCGCTCCTTCGCTCACTGCGGCCTTGCCGGACGGCCTTTTTGAACAGCCTGTATATCCTCGTTACTCCGGCAAAGACCGCACGAGAGTTTTAAACTGCCGCCCTCGATCTTGATAATCGGCAAACATGTCGAAACTCGCGCAGGCCGGCGACAGCAGCACCACCTCGCCTCCATCGGCTCCCGATGCCGCCGACTCAATGGCCTGCTTCAAGGTATCGGCCCGTTCGATCGTCTGGTAGCCTTCCATCGCGGTCGCAATCAGCGGCGCCGCTTCCCCGATCAAAATAAGGCGTTTCACTCGCCGACGAATCGCGGGAGCCAACCGAGAAAAATCTCCTCCCTTGTCGCGTCCCCCGGCGATCAGCCAAATCGGTTGATCGACGCTTTCCAACGCTTTAAGCGTCGCGTCCACGTTGGTGCCTTTGGAGTCATTGATGAACCGCACGCCTCGCCGCTCACGAACGACCTCCAACGCATGTTCCAAGCCCGGAAAGTCCTTGAGAACTTGACGGACAACAGTGAGAGGGCACCCGCTCAACAAGGCGAAGGTGGCCGCCGCCATGGCGTTTGCGACGTTGTGATTACCGATGATTTTGATCTCGCTCCGCGCGCAGATTTCCTGAATCCGGCCTCCCACGGTGGTCATGATGCGATCGCCGTCGAGATAGGTCCCCCCGGCCAGATCGGGCGGCAACGTCTGAGTCATGGTGAAACCCAACGCGCGAGCCTTCACATCCCGCCGCAGCGGAGCCACTTTCGAATCGTCGAGATTGAAGAGGGCGTAATCGGACGGAGTTTGGTTTTCGAAAATCCGATTTTTGGCGGCGACATATTCGTCGATCGACGAATAGCGATCCTGATGATCCACCGTCACGTTGAGAATCGCGGCAATCCAGGGATGAAACTGCTCGATGGTTTCCAGCTGGAAGCTGGACACTTCCACGATCAACGCGTCATACGGGCATGGACGCCCTGCCTTCACGGCTTGCAGTGACTGTACGGCTGCCTCACTGATGGCCGTCCCCAAATTGCCTCCGACAAATACCCGTTTTCCGCTCTCTTGCAACATCTTCCCGATCAACGTGACCGTCGTGCTCTTCCCATTGGTGCCGGTCAACGCCAAGATCGGAGCGGAAAGAAATCGCGATGCAAGATCGAGTTCACTAATGACCTTCACGCCTCGTCGACGAACACGCTCAAGCGCTTCCAACCGATAGGGAACTCCCGGACTAATGACGACGAGTTCGGCTGCATCGAGAGCCTCTTCATAGTCCTTGCCTAGAACGACGCGGGTCGTGGCCTGGTTCAGCGAATCAAGCACACCGAGCAGCTCTCTTCGATCCTTTCGGTCGGTCACCGTCACCACCGCACCGACTTCCTCGAGCAGGCGGGCGGCAGCGACGCCGCTCCGGGCCAACCCGACGACGGTGACGCGCGTTCCGGCCAACTGCGTGGTGTCCACCCCCACCATCCTCATTACCTCAACTTGAGTGTGCTCAAACTCAATAGCGCCAACAAAATGGCGATGATCCACAGACGCACGACGACCTTGGGCTCTTCCCACCCTTTCATCTCAAAATGATGGTGAATCGGGGCCATCAGGAAGATCCGCTTCCCTCGAGACTTGAATGAAGCGACTTGAAAAATGACCGAGACGGCCTCGATCACAAAAACACCGCCGACCAGCAGCAACAACAACTCATGCTTACTGATGACCGCTACCGTTCCAAGGGCCGCCCCGAGCGGGAGCGACCCGACATCTCCCATGAAGACCGAGGCCGGATAGGTGTTAAACCACAAGAACCCCAGACTCGAACCCAGGATGGCCGCCGTAAACACCGCCAACTCTCCGGCTCCGTCGATATGCGGGATCAGAAGATATTCCGACATCAATCGATGACCGGTTACGTAGGCGACCACGGTGTATGCCAATGCAGCGATCATCACCGGACCGATGGCCAGCCCATCGAGACCGTCAGTGAGGTTGACGGCATTGGAACATCCGACGATCACCAGGACGGCAAAGACAACATAAAACCATCCCAAATCAGGCGTGAAATTCTTAAAAAACGGCACGCTCAGTTTCGTGCTGTAGCCGGGCAAGGAGTACAAAACCAGTGCGACGATGAGCGCGACGATTATTTGAGCCGTGAACTTTTGGGACGCCGAAAGCCCCTTCGATCGAGCCTTGATGAATTTGAGGTAGTCGTCCACAAACCCGATGGCGCAAAACCCCAACGTCGAGGCAAGAACCAGCCAGATGTGGGGTCGTGAGATGTCGGCCCAGAGGAACGTGGACAGCGTGACAGCGAAGATAATGAGGATGCCGCCCATCGTGGGTGTTCCACTCTTGGCGAGATGCCGTTTAGGCCCGTCGTCGCGTATCTGTTGCCCCAGCTTGATTTCTTGAAGCTTGCGAATCACCCACGGGGCGAACACGAACGCAATCAGAAACGCCGTGACGGCGGCGTAAATGACACGAAAGCTCTGATATCGAAAGACATTCAGAAACGAGAATTCTTTATGGAACGGATAGAGCCAGATGTACAGCATAGCCTGGACGACCGTTACGAAGCCTTCTTCGTCGCGCGTTTCGCTCCTTGGAGTGCATCAGCGACAAGTTCTAATTTCATGCCGCGGGACGCTTTGATCAGCACGGCATCGCCGGATTTGACGATCGTTTTCACGGCGGCGGCTGCCGCGCGCGCATCCGGCACTTCGAAGATCTGGGATGGAGCCAACCCTGCCCGCTTCGCCCCTTTGGCAAGGTTTCGCCCTAATGGCCCACAGGCCACGAGCCGATCAATCCCGTGGCGAGCCACGAACCCGCCGACTTCCTCGTGCATCTGAGCGGCATTCGGGCCCAGTTCCAGCATGTCGCCAAGCACGGCAATTTTCTTTCCCTTCGCCCCCGTTTGCGCGAGCAGCCGAACCGCTGCGGTCATGGAGGCCGGATTGGCATTGTAGCAGTCAATGATCAATTTCACGCCCTGACTCACTCGTACTTGCGACCTCATGGCGGCAGGCCGAAAACGGGACAGTCCCTGAGCGATCACCCCTCCGGACAAACCCAGAATCGAACCGACCGCTCCTGCCGCTAATGCGTTGGTAACATTGTGGTCGCCCTGGACTCGAATATGAACCATGGTACGGCGTGCCGTTCCTGGGAGCAGAAGACGAAAGATCGTCCCATTGCGCCCATCGGATTTCAGATCCATGGCGCGGACATCGGCCTTTGATGAAAGGCCAAACGACACCACCCGGCACCGAGCTCGCGCGGCCAGGTAGTCGTAATACGAATCATCTGCGTTCAGGATTGCCACTCCATCAGGAGGAAGCAAATCGAGCATCTCCGCCTTCGCCTGAGCCGATACCTCCATCGTCCCGAAAAACTCCAAGTGGTCTGGGCCGATGTTCGTAATGATCCCGATCGTAGGTCGAGCCATTTCACACAGCCTGGCGGTCTGGCCGAGATTATCGACTCCCATCTCGATGACCGCTCCGCTGTGTCGATCATTGAGGCGAAGCAGAGTCTGAGGAACTCCCACTCGGTTATTCAAATTGCCTTCGGTCTTGAGGATCTTCCATCGATGGGCCATGACAGCGGCGACCATTTCCTTCGTCGTCGTCTTGCCGTTGCTTCCCGTGACGGCAACGACAGGAATGTGAAATCGGCTTCGGTGATAGGCGGCCAGTTGCTGATACGCCTGGAGCGGATCGCTGACGCCGAGGACAAACGGCTGCGTCCGCTTCGAGCCAGGCTTCACGGAAAGCCCTGCCATATTATAGGAATCGAGCACGACCGCTCCAACCGCTCCGCGCGACAGCGCCGTCGCCACAAAATCGTGGCCGTCGAATCGATCTCCCTGCAGCGCAAGAAAGAGATCGCCAGGCCGCAGAGACCGAGTATCGATGCTGATTCGCCGGATACGTTGCTTCGCCCAACCCGCTCCGTCGCCGGCCATGACTTTAGGACCGATCACTTCCCGCAATTCTTCGACGGTAAACAGCGTCATCTGGATGCTTCCGTGCACCGACCGGCCCTTCCCCGTGGACTACACGCGGGTGCCGAGTCGTTCGATGGCGTCGCGCGCCACCTCGCGGTCGTCGAAATGAACTTTCTTCGTGCCGATGATCTGGTAGTCTTCGTGCCCTTTCCCGGCAATCAACACCGTATCGGTATTCCGGGCCTCCCGCACCGCTTCCTCGATGGCTTCTCGCCGATCAGGCACTTTTCGGTACCGGACGTGTGGCCGTTGGCGCAGCGCTTCGAGCACCCCGACTTCTACTTGTTCCAGGATTGAACGGGGGTCCTCGGTTCTGGGATTGTCCGAGGTCAATATCACGACGTCGCTGTAACGCACGGCCGCTTCTCCCATCTTCGGCCTCTTTCCTCGGTCGCGGTCTCCACCGCACCCGAAGACCGTGATGATGCGTCCGGTTTTCAGCGCTTGGGCTGCCGTCAGCAATCGGATCAGCGCGTCTTCGGTGTGGGCATAATCGACGGCTACCGTAAACGGCTGGCCCGCGATCACACGCTCGAATCGTCCTGGCACGTTAGTGACTCTTGCCACAGCCTCGCGAATTTGCGCGGGTGTGGCTCCTTCGTGAAGCGCGACCCCGATGGCGGCAAGTAAGTTATAGACATTGTGCTCGCCCACCAGGTGACTCTTGATGGGAAAACTTCCGACCGGCGTTGCGGCGGTAAACGTTGTCCCTTGAAGAGACAATCGCACCGCTTCCGCGCGTAGATCCGCCTTGGCCTTTAAGGCGTAGGTCCACACCGGAGCGGGACAATGCTCGACAATGCGATGTCCATAGGGATCATCAATGTTGACGATCGCCCGTTTATTCGCCTTGAGTCCTTTTTTCAATCCCGAAAAAAGCCTCAATTTTGCCTGAAAGTACTCTTCCATGGTCTTATGAAAGTCGAGATGGTCCTGAGTCAGATTCGAAAAGACCGCTACATCATATTCGCATCCACTCGTGCGGTCCTGTGCCAGGGCGTGAGAAGACACTTCCATCACGGCAGTGGTGCACCCGCCGGCCACCATCTCGGCAAGCAGTTGTTGGAGTTCAAGAGAACCAGGTGTCGTGTGCGTCGCCGGTATCGAGCGCTCACCGATTTGATAGGCGACAGTCCCTATCAACCCTACCGGGCGGCCCAGGGCTTCCAGCAAGGCTTTGCAGATATAGGTCGTGGTGGTTTTTCCGTTGGTTCCAGTCACGCCGATCATCCGCATATGCGACGACGGCTCTTCATAAAAGCAGCTCCCCAGCAGACCGAGTGCCTTCCTGGAGTCATCTACACGGACAAACGGCAGAGCCACCTCATCCAGCGGCTGCTGCGACACCAATGCGACCATTCCGCCGTTCATGGCTTCCGAAATAAATTCATGCCCATCGACCCGCTCGCCTTTTACGGCGACAAAAAGGCTGTGGGGCGAGACAGCCCGAGAATCATCGGTGATCGCATGGACAAACACGTCTAAATTCCCACGGCGATCAAGAATCCTTACCTGTCCTTCCAGCGACTGAAGCAAGGCTGCCAAAGTCATCAACACTCCCCGGTACGATTATGATTTCCGCGAGGCCATCGCCAAGGTGACAGGTGCATTCGATGGCACGCCCAAGTAACTGAGCACCTGCTCCCCGACACGGCTGAAGACGGGGGCAGCGACCGAGCCTCCCGAGGTATCGCCCTGTGGCTCATCAATCACCACAAGCATGGCAAGCTGAGGCATGTCCGCCGGAACGTATCCGGCGAAGGACGCAACAACTCGAGTGGCTGAATAGGCACCGGTTCGAGGGTCGATCTTTTGAGCTGTACCGGTTTTCCCAGCCACCCGAAACCCGGGGATAGCCGCCTTCGTCCCGGTACCGTCCGTGATGACGCCTTCAAGAATCTTCGTCACACTACGGGCCGTTTCCGGGGAAATAACCCGCCGCTTGATCTGAGGAGGAACCTGTCTAAGGATGTGGCCGTCAGCATCTCGAATTTCTGACACCACGTAGGGCTTCATCAACACACCGTCATTCGCGATGGCCGCAACCGCAGATACCATTTGAAGCGGTGTGACGCCGATCTCTTGTCCCATGGAAATAGACGCAACCGAACGACGCCCCCAGTCTTTTGGGGTTCTAAATAGTCCGGCTCCCTCACCAGGCAGGTCGATCTCCGTTCGCTGGCCGAAACCAAACGCCTGGAGATACCGATAGAGCCGCTGCTCCCCCAGTGCCATACCGGTCTTTGCCGCTCCGATGTTGCTGGACTTCTGAATCACCTGAGCAAAGGAGACCCATCCCAGTCGTTCATGATCATGAATCACGGTGTTTGCGACCGTCATCCGACCATGCTCCCCGAACACCATCGAATTCGGCTTTATCACTCGTTCCTCAATGGCGGCCGCAGCCATCATTGCCTTCATGGTGGACCCTGGCTCATACGCATCCGTCAGCGCCCTGTTTCGCCAGCGATCAGGGGTGAGGGCCGACACGGCATTGGGATCAAACCGTGGACTAACCGCCATAGCCAACACCGATCCGGTCTTTGGATCAAGCACAATCATTGTTCCCGACTTTGCCCGGGCGCGGCCGACCGCATCCTCCAGCTCTCTCTCGACGATATATTGAATCACTTCATCGATCGTAAGCGTCAAGCTATGGCCTGGCGTCGGACTCTGTTCCGTCATTCCCTTGGGAAACACCGTGCGCCCCTTGCCATCACGCTGCAACACCATCATTCGCTTCTCACCGCGCAAGTACGATTCATAGCGGTGCTCTACACCTTCCAAACCCTCACCGTCCATTCCCGAAAAACCCAAGACATGAGCCAAGAGCGGTCCTTTGGGATAGAACCGCCGCCCTTCCATCACAACTCCGATTCCATCAAGCGACAAATGATCAAGTCGACGCCCCTGCTCTGGATCCACCTTGCGAGCCAACCACACGAAACTCCGGTCCTGTCGAAGCTTTCGTTCCAGCTCATCGGTCCTTACATGCAAAATCGGCGACAACTGCCGAGCGGTCTGGACACGGTTTTCTAATGCGTTCGGCACTCCGAATACAGACGGCACTTCCACATTCATAGCCAGAATCTTGCCATGTCGGTCGACAATCGAGCCGCGCGCCCCTTCCAGCGATACCCTCTTTTGATGTTGTCGATCCGCTTTAAGCGAGAGTTCAGCTGCTTGCAACACTTGCAACGTGACCAGCCGGAACAGAACTACTCCAAACCCACACAGCAGCAGCAGCAGCAGGACATACCGACGACCGCGAGAGAGGGAGCCGGCCACTAGAACCTCCCGGTGGGAAGATCGTTCCTAGCGACTTTCAGCTCAACCAGCGCAATATCGGAGGGACGGACACCACTTGGTCTGGACTGGACCACAATGATCTGTCCTTGTTGAGGCAAGCTCATGCCGAGTTTCTGGGTTGCCAATTTTGCGATGCGGTCGGAGGCACTCAATGTGGAAAATTTCACGCGGAGCTCATCCCGTTGACGTTCCAGCGCTGTCTTGTCACGCTTCAACCGTTCAATTTGATAGCCGATCCGAACCATGTCTACGCGCTCCCACACAAATACAAACACGAGACAGAGTCCTAAGAAAACGGTGAAGAGCTTCATAAAGGTCCCATCCTCGGTTGACGTTCAGCGACTCGTAATTTCGCGCTTCTCGATCGGGGATTTGCTCCACACTCAGCTCTAGAAGGGAGGACCGGCTTCTTGGTAAGTATTGACAAGGTGGCTTCCGGACCTTGTGCGAGGGACCGGAATGTATGCTTAACGATGCGATCTTCGAGAGAGTGGAAGGCGATCGCGCAGACCTTCCCCCCTACAGCCAACACTTCGGTTGCATCTCGCAGCGAGGACTCCAAGAAGTCCAACTCCTGATTCACCACAATGCGGAGCGCCTGAAAGGTTCGCGTGGCACAATGAATCCGTCCATGGCGATACGAGGCCGGCACAGACCGAGTGATGACAGAGGCAAGTACTCCCGTGGTCTCAACCGGATGTCGTTGCCTTTCCTGCACAATGGCCCGAGCAATTCGCCTGGCATACCGCTCTTCTCCATACTGAAAGATGATGTCCGCAAGCTCATCTTCGGGACTACGGTTCACCAGATCGGCGGCAGTCTTCCCAACCGTTTGATCCATACGCATATCCAGCGGACCCTCTCGCTGAAAGCTAAACCCTCGCGAGGGATCATCCAACTGTGGAGATGAAACCCCGAAATCGAAAAGGACCCCATCGACCTTCGCGATACCCGCTTCAGCAAGGTGCGACTTCAGATCGCGATAATTTCCTTGTCGCAACACAATGCGGTCTCCAAATCGACTCAAACGCCGCTGACTGAACTCAATAGCTTGAGAATCTCGATCTAGCCCAATAACCCTTGTTCCAACAGGACTAGATGTTAAGAGTATTTCAGCATGCCCACCATATCCCACCGTACAATCCACAATAGTGGTGGGTCGCTCAGAAATAAGCCAAGAACACACTTCTCGACCAAGTACTGAGATGTGCAAATTTTCGTCCACAATACTTTCACCCACACGCCTCCACTTTCACCCACCTGACGAAGTATACTCTGGCATTTTTGCTTGTCAACAGTCTTTCGGTAACTTAGAGCGTCCTAAATTCAGATAGAGAAATGTCATGTGGCAGCTGATACCAGATCGATTTATTCTTTAATTGCAATAGGCTACGCATCTTAGCCTTCTGATAAAGTGCCCACACTTTTCAAGCCTCTCAAACTGGTGAAGTTTGATTGACTTCAAGGGATTTCGATTAGAGAATGTTGTTATGTCTCTAGACTATTCGTCTTCCTCATACATAAAACCGTTTCTGTTCTTCATCCTTCCGCTCTTCTGCCTGGAGCAGGCCGACGCGAAGGACTTCAATCCGGATAATCCACTCAATCAGCCGGCACCGATCTATTGGTGTTCGAGCAAGATGCCGGGCCAACAGATTTCAGCCAAAAAGAGTGCGGGCTGTGAGCCGCTCTACGACCAGCAGGCAGCAGAATCTTTTCGGGAGAAAGCACGCCAACAAGGATTCGATCTCCCCGATCGTGATCCGATAAAAATTGCAGAATTGCGGAATGTAGCCTCCAAATTTTCAGATCGTTATCGGACCTTCCTGTCCTGCTGTTTGACCACCAGCGAAGCACCGAGCGAAATCGTCGAGATGATCGATGAGGCCAATCATATCCTCCAAGCCGTTCGACAGAATGGCGTCTATAATTCAACGGAGCTGGGGAAACGCCAAGGAACCAGCATTGTCGGAACGGTTGCACATGCTCGGGAAGATCTATTGCGTCTTCAGAACCGCCTGGATAAATTGATCGAGGCACAACAGAGTCTCAAAGAGGTTGACTACGAAACCAGCGGTAGGGTCAAAGCACAGATCCAAGAGGATGAAGAGGCGATCAAGAACGAGTTCAAAGCCAACAGGCCGCCATCAGCAGCGCCGACCGGGATGGAGATTCAAGATACGACCTTGCGCTCACGAATCGGAGGAGATATCGAAGACACGAAGTTGAATCCCCACTTCGGGGCAGACATCGGAAGCTCGGTCTCCCCCTATACCAAGACAGGAGAATTACTGCGCCCAAGGAGAGGAGAGACCGTTCACAATAGCCAACTTCCCCATCGGCCGGGAACGGATATACAGGACACCTCAATACCCAGCAGCACAGGGCTCGAGGTCGACAGTGCGCAGAATCGTGAAGGAATCTCGACGCTTCCACGACGCGGAGTCGGGGCCTCTATCGGAGACTCCGACTTGAACAGCAAGAGACGATAGCCTCCCTCAGGGCTTCCCTCCCACTGTCGGCATCGGCTCCCAGGTCTCCCCCGCATCCTTGCTGCGATAGAGCCCACTCCCATTGGTCCCGGCATAGAGCACCGGCGGATCCGTCTGACTCTGTGCAATGGCTCTAATGTTGGTAGTCGACAACCCTCTGTTCATCATCACCCACGTGGCCCCACCGTCATCACTCCGATGTATGCCATCCCGTCCCGTGATGTAGAGCACGCCCCGTCGCGTTCGGTCGAGCACCATGGCAATAATCATTTGATCAGGAAGCGACGCTCCGATTCGATTCCAGGACGTGGCTCCATCGGTCGTTTTGTATATTCCTGCCAGTGTAGCGGCATAGATGGTATCGGGCTCGTATGGATCGACCAGTATTGAGGTGACATTCAACGCCCGGGACGTCTTCACCATGTCCGGCGGCACCAGCCCGTTGTTCACTTTTATCCAATGGCCGGCCTGATCAATCGACTTATAGACGCCGCCGCTGGTTCCTGCATAGAGAATGGACGGTCTGGTCGGATCCATGCCTAACGTCACGACCATCAACACTTCTTTCATACCCTCCATTTTCTTCGTCCATTGCTCGCCGCCGTTCTTGGTTTCAAACACACCCATCGTTGTGGCGAGAAAGATGTGCTGGGCGTCGGCCGGATCGAAGAGGAACTGATTCACCACAGACGTAATAGTCGCATCATCAAGACCCGATCGCATTGAGGTCCAGCGCTGCCCCCCATCATGGCTCTTGTAGACGGCATCGCCCTTCGTCCCTGCATAAACCGTCGCAGGATAAACAGGATCGATGGCCATGGCGATCACACGGGAATAGCTCATTCCTTGAGAAAGGTTCGTCCATGTCTGGCCAGCATCACGGGTCTTATAGATATAATCGTTCGTCGCGATGTAGATGATATCGGGATTCTTCGGATGGAGCTGGATGAGAACGATCGGGTCGCTGCGATTGCAGCCGGCAAGAATGATCGCGAGAAAGAGAAGAGAGAGCAGAATCTTCATGAAATCGATGCAAATCCCTCACTATTTATCTATAGTTCGTGAACTGTAGGTCGATCCCGAAATCCTTCCCCTTCAAGAACGCGATCGCGGACTGCAATTCATCCTTGCTCTTGCCCAATACCCGCACTTGCTCGCCCTGAATCTGCGCTTGGACCTTCAATTTGGCATCCTTGACCGCCTTCGTGATCTCTTTGGCCTTCTCCGAAGCGAGGCCGCTCTGAATCTTCGCCGTCTGCCGAACCGTTCCGCTTAACGACGGCTCCACGGCGCCGTAGTCGAAAGCCTTCAGCGATACTCCGCGCTTCACGCATTTCCCTTTGATGATCTCCTGCACCGCGTTCAACTTGTATTCGTCGTCGGAGACCACGACCAGCTCCTTTTCTTTCTCTTTCAGAGTGATCTCCGTCTTCGTGTCCTTGAAGTCGAACCGCTGCTTGATCTCCTTCGTCGCCTGATCCAGCGCGTTCTTGAGCTCCTGCATATTCACTTCCGACACCACATCAAATGAAAACTGATCAGCCACGATTTCCTCCCTCTTTACTTTACTCTCCACTCCAAGGATCGGCCTGGTTGATCCTCGAATGCGCGCGGCGAACGAGCGCATCGTTCACATCAAGTGGCCTAATCTAATAAGCAGACGTGCGCGTCCGGCGAGCAAGAAGATCAACCATGTCGCCTCAACAACACCCCGTTCCATGCGGCAGCTTGAAGCACCTCTGTTCGTCATCGTGTTGACGGATCGCCGCCTGCATCCTTCCCGCCGATCCTCCACCCGCCATCACGACGACTTCGCTCGACGTAAACGGCTTCTTCAGAACCACGTAACCATACCACTGCCTCATGCTGTCGCTCAAAACGATCACGCCCAGCACCGCCACCAGCGCCACCAATACCGCATCCAGATAGAGAGCAAAGGCCTGTCCCGCCGTCAATGTTCCGGCTTTCTTCAAGAACATCCAAAACATTTCATAAGATCCGGTCAGGGTGATAATGCCCACGAAGAGCATCGGCAGCGCCGTCACCCACAGATAGGGCGACTTCCACATCTTGATCAAGACGGTCGTCCCAATGCAAAGAGCCAGCGTCCCCAACAACTGATTCGCGGCACCAAACATCGGCCAAATGGTCGAAATACTTCCCGTCCCAATCAGGTAGGCCCATGCTCCCACCACCAAGCCACTGCTCGACATCACACCCGGCACCCAGTTCATCCGGCGAAAGGGGGCATAGACCCGCCCAGCCATTTCCTGGACGAGATAACGACCCACACGGGTGCCCGTATCGATCGTTGTCAGAATGAACAGGGCCTCAAACACCAGTGCAAATTGGTACCAATAGGCCATCAGGCCCGTCATACCGGGCAGTGCGGAAAAGATAGACGCCATGCCGACTGCCAGCGACACAGCCCCTCCTGGGCGTCCCGCCACATCCACCTCGACCATTTGTGACAGTTCAGCAATTCGCGACGGGGGAAAACCCATGGCCGCCAATGCATCCGCGCTCAATGTCGTATTGATCGCCAGGTAGTCGCCAGGAATCAGCACCGAGGCCGCGATCAACGCCATGACTCCGACGAAGCTTTCCAGCAGCATCGCCGCGTACCCCACTACCGCCTGTGATTCCTGTTCGATCATCTTGGGCGTCGTACCGGACGAGACCAGTGAGTGAAATCCAGAAATCGCCCCGCAGGCAATCGTGATGAAGAGAAAGGGGAAAAGCGTACCGGGAATAATCGGCCCGCCGCCATTGGCAAACTGTGTCACGCGCGGCATCTCGACCGTCGGCGCCATGAGGATCACGCCAAGTCCAAGCAGAAACACGACCCCAAGCTTCATAAATGTTGAAAGATAGCCGCGTGGGACCAGCAACATCCAGCCCGGCAACACCGAGGCAAGAAAGCCATACCCGGCCAAAAGCCAAACCAACGCCGGTTTATCGAATTCAAAAAGCCACGCGTAGGACGACTGCGCCACCACACGGCCGAACAGGACCGCGACAATCAACAGCGCCACGCCAAGGATCGACACCTCCGCCACCGCGCCGGGACGAAACTTCTGAAGATAGAAGCCCATGAGGAGACCGATCGGAATCGTCATCGCGATCGTGAACGTGCCCCAAGCATTGTGGTAGAGCGCATTCACCACGGCGAACCCAAGTCCCGCCAGCGCCACCACGACAATAAAGAGCACCGCGACCGCCGTCGCCGTGCCGGTGACAGAGCCCAGTTCATCATGCGCAATCTCAGGGAGCGAGCGCCCATTGCGCCGCATGGAGGCAACGAGAATGATGAAATCCTGCACCGCCCCAGCCAGCACCGCTCCGATCACCAACCACAGAAATCCCGGCACAAATCCGAATTGCGCCGCCAAGACCGGACCAAGCAAGGGTCCCGCTCCCGCAATCGCCGCAAAGTGATGACCGAAAAGCACGACTTTATTGGTCGGATGAAAATTGACCCCATCGTTCAACCGCACTGCCGGTGTCACATGCTGATTGTTCAGTCCGACGACCTGCTTGGCCAGCCAACGACCATAGAACCGATAGGCCAGCACATAAATGCAGGCCGCTGCCACCACCAACCAGAGCCCGTTTACCTTCTCATCTGGATTGACGACGCCAACCACGTGGGCAAGCGCAAGCGCACCGAGAAGAGAGAGCAGGACCCAGAGCAGAGAAAGAAAGGGTTTCACGCCAGGCATAGTAACAACCCGCCTGCTGCTTGTAAATCCAGAGTTCGTCAGGGGGTTTGCCTTCCGTGCAAGATGTGATTACAATGTAGCCTCATGGCTGGAGGGGTGACATGAAAGCACACATCGTCCGGATCGGCAACTCAAAGGGAATCAGGCTCCCCAAGACCTTGCTTCAGGAAGCCCAGCTTGAGGATGAAGTCGAGCTCCAAGCAGAACCAGGCCGCATTCTGATCTCCAAATCGGCACAACCACGCGCAGGCTGGACTGATGCCGCTCGACGCATGCGAGCGCAAGGAGAAGACGGCCTTCTCGACCCGCCGACTGCCACGCGATTCGATAAGGAAGACTGGAAGTGGCGCTAGAGCACGCGCGCCCGGCACGCGGTGAAGTCTATCTGATTGACCTTGATCCAACCCGAGGCAGTGAAATCAGAAAAACGAGACCTTGCCTGGTCGTCTCTCCAGATGAATTGAATCAATATTTACGGACTGTGATCATCGCGCCAATGACTACCGGCGGGCAAACCTACCCTTGGCGAGTGAGATGCCGTTTCCGCGACCGTTCCGGATTCGTGGCCATAGACCAGTTACGCACCGTTGATAGCGAACGCCTCGTCAAGCGGCTTGGCCGCGTCACGCCCGGAACCCTTGCTGCCGTCCTCGCGGTTCTACAGGAAATGTTCACACCATAACAATTAGTCCCATCCTTCAGCTTTACGAGAGATTCAAATATTGACAGAGTTGCCTAGCCACAGTAGTCTTTCGCGATTTTGACAACTGATTTTTCCCTTAGTGGGCTAATATGGGAGCTATCGATCGCACCATTGACCAACTGCTGCTTGATTCAGAAAACCCTCGAAACGAAAGTGCCGCTAATCAAAGAGACGCACTCCAAAAGGTTTTGGACGATCAAGAGGAGAAACTTTTTGTACTCGCAGAGGACATAGTTGAAGCAGGTTTGAGTCCAATGGATCGCATGTTGGTTCTTCGCGAGAAAAAAGATTCTGAGAGGTTCATTGTGTTGGAGGGTAACCGACGAGTTGCTGCTCTAAAGATTCTCTCAAATCCAAGTGTGTTAACAAGCCTGCACGTAAAATCACCGCTCCAAAAAAGATTTGAGGCATTAAGCAAACGATTCATTCGTGAAGAGATTGAGCCGATTGCTTGTTTTGAGGTAACGGACCGTGAAGAAGGCAATCGGTGGATCTTACTTAGACATACAGGTGAGAATGAAGGCCGCGGAGTAGTTGGATGGTCTGGGCTTGCAGCCTCTCGCTTTCGAGGAGGAGATCCAGCACTACAGGCTCTTGAATTTGTAAGAACCTATGGAAACCTCTCCGATAACCAAAAACACCTCCTGATAAATTCCTTCCCGATTACAACGCTGGAACGTTTACTTTCCACGCGTGAGGTCAGAGAACTGATTGGCCTAGAGGTTGTCAGCAGGAAATTGTCTACAAGCCTGCCAGCTGACGAGATCATTAAACCTTTAAGGCGAATGGTATTGGATCTGGTCGAAAAGAAAATTAATGTCAGTCAGCTCAAGAACAAAGTTGCACAGACCACATATATTCAAGGGTTCGACAGCTCCGACAAGCCAGACCTCTCCAAGAAAGGAGCATCGACACCGATTGAGGACATACGAGGAGGAGATTTCCAACAAAAGCCAGGTAAGACACAATGATCTTCCCTCGATTTCATGGACACGTGGTTACGCGACTGCTGCCCGCGCTTCATACTCAGCTGGGGAGTGATAGCCGAGGGTTGAGTGCCGACGCTGCCGATTGTAGAACCCCTCGATGTATTCG
>NZ_CZPZ01000010.1 GCF_001458775.1 Candidatus Nitrospira nitrificans | reverse complement strand
CCGCAGGCCTGACGCAAGGTTTTCTCGTCGGGCTGGCCGATCTCGATCCAGCAGTCGATCGCCCCCGTGAAGTCTCGCCGCCACAAAGCCGGTTCATCTTCAGTGCCCACGCCACGGCCGAATGACAAGGTCTCGCTTGCGTGGAGTGCGAAGGCGAGCACTCGTACCATCATGCGCTCCTCGGTCTCAGATGGATGGCGCGCGAGGGTGATCGCATGGTCCTGGAAGTGTCGGCGATCCATATCGGCGATCTGCAGCAAGGCCTTGTAGATGGTCGCGTTCGAAGCCATTGCGTTGAGTATCAGGGGAGTTCCGCAATAAACATCTGTTCAACTCGCTTACGTGCCCACGGCGTTTTGCGTAGGAACGTCAGGCTCGACCGGATCGTCGGGTGATGGCGGAAACAGCGGATAGGCACGCGTGCGCCAAGTTTCGCCCATCCGTGCCGCGCGACTAAGGTCGTGATGATGGTTTCCAATGTCATCCCATGCAAGGGGTCGCGGGGATGGGTCATGGAGCGCGGTTGGTTCATGGATGACATGGCCTTGCGTGGGGGCAGAGTACCGGTTGCGGTCGAGTTCTACAAGTGGGCTTCCTGAGAGCGGCGGCATGACCGGCACGACTTCGATGATCGCAGCGGGGAGGCGCGGGTGATCCATACACGCCCGGCCGCTGACTTTCGGCCTGTCTGTCCCCGGCCGTGAGTTCTTGAGGACCTGTTGCGATCAGGCTACAGTGTCGCGTTTGAACAGATCGGCAAGCCGGGCAAAAGGGGTGAAGGGGCGGTCTGGTTCAGCACTCGACAGAGATTCTGTCGACGCGCCGGCGACCTGATCGCGCTGATGCTCATTGTCGTGACAGTAGAGGCAGAGCAACTCCCAGTTGCTGCCGTCAGGAGGATTGTTCTGATGGTTGTGGTCCTTGTGATGGACCGTGAGTTGGTTCAGCTTCTTCCCATCGAACTCGCGCCCACAGTGGGCACAGACCCAGGGGAATAGTTTCAGCGCCCGTGCCCGGTAGCTCTGCTCTTGGCTCTTCCGCATCATGCGCGCCTCCATCAGAAGGGTGACTTGACGCAGGGGTATTCTACAGCAAGCCTGCCGGACGCCGCCACTCCGCCATGAGTTGCTGATGCCGACTCTTCACCCTTCACAGAGTTCAAGCCCTGGCAGGCTTCACGAAATGGTTCGCGCATGGTCGCTTGAACTTCAATCAATCCATATCTTGCCGGGTTCACACTATTCGCGCGCGTGATCGTCGTGGAAAGCAGCGATGAGAAACGAGGATTGGCCTGGGCTTCGGCGACGAGTCTGGGACGACGTGGCATAGGGAATCTTCTAACGAAACTGTGGCGAGAGATAAGACTCCCGACCCATTACTAGGCTCGATCAGTGGAGCATGAAAGGACATCGTTTGTAGGTGCGTGTGTGAGCGGCGTGCGCCATGCGTTTTCCGGGATGTCGCTGATTGCACTGGGTTGACCGTGTGTGCGGTATTCTCCTTGGGAGAGCAAGCAGGAATCTTCTCCATATTGCCAGATACTCAGGAGAGTCGAACAAGCATGGTGGCCCGGGTTCACCTCGATCGCCGGAGCCATCCGATGCCTAGCGTATCCGGACCGCCGTTCCAGAGGCGCCACAGAGATACTCAGACAAGCCTCTTCCTGGCATGGTGACCGTTTCTTTTTCCGGAGGGATGGCGGCGCTGAATATTACGACGGAACCGTCAGGATCGATGTGCCCATTCATTTTACCACCCGTCAAGGTGTAGGACCGATCAACTGCGCGGAAGGTGCCCTCTTGGCTAAAACTTCCGTTCGGCTTCACGGTATAGGTGAGTTCAGCCGTCTCTTCGAATGACGTGGAGATTGGGCCAGGAACAACCAGTGTGCCTTGTTGTGTGAGCTGGGCAGAGCCCTGACCATCGTAGACGATGGTTCCTTCAATGTAGAAGTGAGCCATGGAGCCCGTTGCGCTGTCAGTACAGGTTTTGACGGTGCTGAACCGAAATGTCCCTTTGAGAGCTGTTGTGGAGTCGCCGCGGTTGTCTTCGGCAAGGGCCGACAAAGTGGGGAGTACGGCAAGACAAGCCATGAGGGCGAGCACTGTGCAGGTCGACGCGCGCATGATGAGTCCTCCTTGTTGTACGGACTGACATGACGAACGAATTGATGAGACAAGGGACGCACAGGTCAGCATGAAAGCCGGCTCACGGTTCAAAGGTCGGCCTGGTGTTCACCACATCGGCTGCCCCACCGGCATAGGATATGTGCAGGACTTTTGTCCTCCCGGACCCACCGGCAGGATATCAAGATCATCGGAATCGGTGTGGCTCAAGCCTTTCAACTTCACGACCACTTTGTTGATGCTACCTGGCATTCCTGACACATTCCTTGCTGGGAATTCCGGCACAGAAAAGCCCCTGTTTGCCTCACCGAATTGATGTCACCGGAGTCCATGTCGCGTATATCGAAAAGAGCTTGTTGTTAACTCGTGAAAAGTGTGGTCAGTTTCCTTCGGTCTAGAGTGAGGCGGCAGATTGTATCTAGGTTACTGCGCCACGGGATATCCTACACAGGTAGGATAGGAATGCTGTCAGTGCATTTCGACAGTGATAGATGGGTGTTTCGCGCTTGGTCAGATATACCAACCAGCCCGGGTCGGTGATCTGATCTCATGCTCGACCCAGAATCTATCAGGGATTGCGAGGGATGCTGTGGAGCGTTGAGTCCGGGAATTGCTTCATCGATAGCCTAAAATCGTACCTGTAACCAAGGAGGGTGGAATCCCAGGACCCGGCACCTGTTCCCTCTCTCGCTTCTCATACTCGCTGATCGTTCATACGAGCTACGGCAGGAGCTCATGATGGCCGTTTGCGGCCGACTGTTTGGAACGCGGTCGGGAAGAAGACAGAATTCTTCCGCCTTGTCTGGTGGTCTGTTGTCTCGACGGGTATCCATGGGAGCCTCGAAGAGGCTGTTTCCACGGCATCAATTGCCAGTTGAACGGCGAGGCCGTCATGAAAGGATGCATCGACATCGGGATCGAGCTTCCCTCTCAGACAGGCATTCACAAAGCTCCGCATCATGATGGCGAGGGCGCTGGGAGATTCGTTACGTGCCTCGGTCGGCAGCGGTAACTCTTCCCACTGTGAGCTTGGTGGACGTACCATCTGCAACGTGTCGATACTGCCCCTGCTCAGCGAGGCGCGGAGCGCCCCTTCTCGTCCGATCACTTCGATATGGGCCTTGCCGCCATATGATGGCGCGACTCGGTTGACATGCCACTGACCCTGTACGCCACACTTGTGCGTAAACCAGGCCGTTGCCAGGTCATCAGTTGCCTGAGCCGGTGACTTGGCGCGCTGGCCTTTTCTGTCGTGATGAATCTGAGGAAGATGGCGGTATAACCCAGTGACTGACTGGAGAGGACCGAACAGGAATCGTGCCAGGTCGAAGAGATGTGATCCCACATCATGAAGGACACCATCACCTTTGAATAGGAGTCCATCCCAGCTGTTATGTTGAGCGCGTAGGTGATAGGGTTCGCCAATGTCCCCGCGCTGGATCCGACGCCGTAGCTCTTGTAATCCGTAAAGGTAGCGATAAGTAAAGGCAACCTGGTGGACCTTCCCGCTCAGTTCCGCCGCGCGAACCATCTCTTGAGCTTGTAATACGGTCGTTGCCAACGGCTTTTCGCAGAAGACATGCTTTCCCGAGGCCAAGCCGGCTGTGGCCTGCGCGGCATGTTCGCTGTTTGCCGTGACAATTGTGATCGCATCGAGATCCGTTCGAGCGCATAGTTCGTGATAGTCGGTGTAGACGGTGGGAATATTGAATTGGGCCGCGAGAGATTGAAGCCGTTCTTGCCGACGACCGGCAATGGCCACAACTTTGGCCTGAGGATGGGTCTGAAGCCCTGGCAAATGACATTGCTGGGCAAATGCCCCGGTTCCGATTACGCCGATCCGCAAGACGTCGTTTCGGCCGGGGAATGACTCCTTGGCACTCGTGAAGATTTTTCGGCTCATGAAGACGTTTCTCCAAAATGGAATCCACCGAAGTCCGGCCCGAAAGGGAACGAATTATTCAGGCGCTTTTCGGGTGTTTGGGTGTCAGGAGAATCGCGGTTATTGAGGAGGACGAAAGATTAAATCACTCAGGAGCATACGATACAAGGTGGAGGTCGCTTCGTTGGAGAAACGAGGATCGGTGGGTCTTTTTACTACAGGTGTTTCAGCAAGAATTGAGAAGCCCTCGGAGAGCGAGGATTCCTCTGGTGAATCGGACGCGAGCAGGTCGATAAACCCGACCGGTGTGCCGAGCACTTGCAAGACCAGGCAAATAGATAAGGTCAGAATGGCTAAGCACGTTCGACTCAATACAGAGGATGGTAGAGTGAACGTACTCTGAATCAAGGAAAAGCAATTGGTTCTCTCTGAGAATGTCATCGCTCCGGTTTAGACTCCAATCTCTAAATCAACCACAGCGATTAATGGGCAGAGGACAACGTGTCTTGCATTCCATCATATGGATGAAGTGAGTACATGTTGTCCAGTTGTCCATACACATCTATTTTCCATTCCCCAAGAAACCGACAGCCTCAGCCGGCCAACTACCGAGAAACGAGTCGCTACCTGCTCATCATGGGATAGATTCAATAATAATGCACTGTTTTCCCAAGATCAACATACCCAGACTGTCGGTGTAGTCGAAGTCTAGTGCAAGTGTTGTCCATCTCGAAGACTTCAGCCAAAAGGATCTGTGACAGGTTGTCACCTGTTGCGCGAGCCGATGCTGTTCGATGTGTCCCATCCATACTTTGGGTTAGGTTCAGGACGACTCCTTTTCTATCCTCTTGACGGGGGGCGTACATCACGGCATTATTGCTCCAGGAAGGGTCGTCATGCTCCCTCCCATGCCGTATCAATGATGCGGATGCCGGATGTCGGCGTGTGAGTGTCTGATCGAATTGAAAAACCACCATATTTTAGATTATTGCGTAAGTCACCAGACAGGCACCGAGATTGGCAGGTACCTGTCATGATCCACTGTGAAAGGTATTCGTGACATGTTTGGCCCTAGCACCTCGACCGTAAAGACATCTACCACTCGGATTTTGCGGGATATTTTTATCAATAGAGGATTCCGCAAATTCTGTTTTGACATGCGCGGAATTTTAGTGAAATGTTTTGGATTAAGTCGAATTGATCGCTATCCATTTGTTCGTCTCCTGCTTAACGATTCCATGCGGTTCATGCTTTGGACTGTTCAACCGATCAGAGGGGAAACGCTGGAACGTGCCGAGGCGGCTGCGGGTTGGCTTCTTCGTGCGCAGGCTGCGACCGCGGATGATGGCGTATCATACGGGTACTTCCCCTATGGGAGCGGCAATGGTTGGAGGAATTCGTATCCGGAGACGACGGGGTATATCATCTCGACACTCATCGAATATACGAAAACTACCGGGGACGGGCGATTTGCCGAAGCGGCTTTGAGGATGGCCCGCTGGGAAGTAAGCGTCCAAATGAAATCCGGAGCTGTTCAAGCAAATGCGCGTTGCTCTCCGGAGGACCAGGTTGCCGCTGCTTTTAATACCGGTATGGTCTTGGATGGGTGGAGTACCGCCTTTCGGTTTAGTCAGGATGAACGCTTTCTGAAAGCCGGACAACGTGCGGGAGATTTTCTGGTCGGGGATATGAATGAGCAGGGCTATCTCCAGTCTCATGGTAAAAACGAGGCGTTGCGTTCGATAAAAACCTTTACATGCTTGTGCGCCTGGCCCCTGTGCCGATTGAGTGAAGATACAGGGAATGATCGCTACCGAATCGCGGCTATAAAAATCGTGGAGGCCGCTCTTAAACAACAGCAGGGTAATGGATGGTTTGCGAATAACTGTCTCTCGCGTCATGAGGCTCCGCTTCTTCACACCATTGGCTATACCCTTCAGGGCATACTCGAAGTAGGGATCTTCGCCAAACGCGATGATTTTGTCGATGCAGTTCAACGAGGCATCGATTCTCTTCTTGTGCAAATGAGTTCCGATGGCTTCCTCCCTGGGCGTTTTTATTCGGATTGGAAGCCGGCTGCGTTTTCTTCTTGTTTGACTGGTTCTGCGCAGATTGCAGTCGTCTGTTACCGGTTGTTTGAACATACCGGAGATGTGAAGTATCGTGGGGCAGCCGACTCGCTTCTGAATCTTTTGAAGGCGCTTCAATTGATCGATACACCTATCACCGGAGTCCAGGGGGCCCTCTCAGGTTCTTTCCCTATCGTCGGGGGGTATCAGATGTTGGGGTATCCCAATTGGGCTACGAAATATTATCTTGATGCTCTGATGTGTCAGCAGAAGTTTTCTTCTTGGGAGAAATAACCTCGCATTGGCCCAGATGCTTGCAGGCAAGGTTCCAGCGTCGCTAATTTGTGGGGTTTTTCCTCGATATATCAAGGAACCATTCGCGACATAAAAATGCGTCCAGCGAACGCGTGAGCTCCCCGCTCAACCGAGACGGAGTAGGAGAATCTTTCGGCATAGGAGCCCTCTAGCCGGCTCATCACGGGACAGGGTCTTTCGATTCGGTTGCCTGTTCGGCGGTGGGGAGTCTGGAAAGGGGTGGCTTGGTTACGACGCACCGGCTATTCTTGGAATCACACACACCCGTGGCGGGTCTCTTGTGTCCTGCGGTTGAATCTCCCCGCCAGACAAAGACACGGTTGCTGATCCGGTCCTGTTGACCATTTGGAAGTCGTTCCGAATCACAATGTGGTGTAAGCTATTCCCAACCTTCAATGTTCTGGGTGAAAGTGTGCGACAGGACTTACAATCGAGAGCGATGCGTCGCAGTCTGCGGCCCAGAGGATCTGCGTCCTGAGAGCATATCTTCAGCCGCCCGGCGGAGCGACTGCCAGGCTATCTTGGAAGCAAGCCAGACGGTCTTCTTAGTAAGGCCTCATCTTGACGTGAGAGCTTGCAAAGAGACAGGGCTGTCGTCATGGTCAGAAATTGGGTTGTAAGTTGAACGTGAACATGTGTAGGGGATTACGAGAATGAGGAGGGTTTTTCACAAGGCATTGAGTGTTCTGAGAAATGGAAACGTTTCACGTGCCCTCAAGAAATATTTGGTGAAACGCGGTAGGTATTATACCTATCAGGCCTCGGGTCCTCTGACTCAACAAAAAATCGTGAGCGCGCTGAGAGATTTGGAGCTTTCGACCGGGGATGTCGTCTGCGTCCATAGTAGTTTCAGTTCGCTAGGATATGTGGAGGGTGGTCCGGAAACCCTCATAAGAGCTTTAGAAGAGGTAGTGGGGTCCTCAGGGACTATCATGATGCCGACATTTTCCATGGGCAGCAGCATGCTGTCCTACCTCGAATCCGGAGAGGTATTTGATGTCGGGAAGACTCCCTCAAAAGTCGGAGCTGTTACCGAGACTTTTCGGAAATGGCCCGGCGTACGACGCAGTCTCCATCCCACCAACTCGGTCGCAGCGAAGGGCCGCTTGGCAAAGGATCTTTTGGATGGGCATCATCACTCGGCCAGGCCTTTTGGGCTGGAAACCCCGTTTGGTCGCCTCGCTCCGTTTAACGGGAAGATCCTCATGATTAATACTCACATCCATAGCTTTCTGCATCATGTGCAGGATCTGGTGGATTTTCCGAATTTATATTTGGATGGAACTCGCAAAGCCAGAATCATAGATGAAACAGGAGCAGAGTCGACCATTGAAACTCAGGTCATGCGCGTACGGGTACCGTACTATCTCATTTTGCCCGGCACGGATGGGTTCCAAGAAGACTATGCCCTATTGCATGATTATGCGCTCATTTTTCCGGAGAGTCGCGGGCCTGCGCTCCTGCAAGCTGGTTTTCGACTGAATAATCACCCCGATATTTGGGGGAGGCGGGAATCTCTGGAGGCAAAGAACATTTTGCGTACCGCAGATCTCGGGGCAGCTCGTGTCGGGCTTCTTCAGGCCGCTTCCTTTTTGCATGAGGTTCGTCCGGCGATGGAATCCGTGTTGACTCGTTTCCGGGCATCTTATGATGTGGAAAGAATTAAAAGTTTAGATCTTCCCTATTTGTAATTGCTGAGAGCGAAGTTGGAAGTGAATCCCACCGTCTTTCATGAAAGGTAACCAGGATATCCCTGGTTTGCTGAGGAAAAATTTCACCGTCCGTTTTTAGGGAACACCCATGCAAAAGATCAATGATTTTAATCCAATGGAAGATTTGCTCACGGCTCAATTTGCGCTACCCGCAGATTTACGCGAACTCAATCTTCGAACATTAACTCCGTTTCAACGGGCTCTCATGGTAATCGATGGGACTGTCACCAAATTTATCGAAGCCTATACCATGGAGCAAATTGAAATCGTAAGGTTAGGCCAGGAAGTCAGGCCGTTAACTGTTGATAATCAATGGCTGGAAGCAGAAAAAGGAAGCACGGTGCTCATGCGCCAGGTCTTGTTGCGTGGGAAAGGGAGTTATACGTGTTATGCCTATGCCCCGTCGTTGATTATCCTGGATCGACTGCCCCAGTTTATCAAAGAAGGCCTCGAATTGGAGGGTGGCGGAATCGGCCGCATTCTCTATGGCAACCGTTGGGAGACGCACCGTGAATTGCTCTGGTGGGGCAAAGAGACTCTCAAGAATGTTCCCGATGCCATTCGCAACATGGCCGGGGTAGAAGCACTCAGCAGGACCTACCGCATTATTGCGGGTGGAAGGCCCATCATGTTGATAAACGAAAAATTTCCTGTTCATGGAGATGCAATGCCCGCGCATCATTAATCGATGTCTGGGATCTAACGGTACGAACGAACGTTTGTATTGCTCAGCTCGAAAGTGTGACACACGCCTGAGGAACGGTAGGGTGCCTAGAAAGGAGTTCGCATGAATTTCGAATACCTGGATCCGTTTATTGAGACATTGGGGCGTGAAGCCCTAGAGCAAATTCAATTAAAAAAGCTGCAATTAATGTTGGGTCCCGTGTTGAAAAGCAACAGCTTCTATCGATCGAAGTTGGAAAAGGCAGGAATTAAACAGGCAAATGACATCCAAACATTCGATGATTATCGAAAGATTCCCTTTACAACGAAAGAAGAGTTGTCGAATGACCAGTCCCTTCATCCGCCCTATGGGACAAATGTGACGTTTAAGCGTGAGGAGTACACTCGAATCCATCAAACGTCCGGCACCACAGGACAACCATTGCGTTGTTTGGATACGGAGGAGAGTTGGAGTTGGTGGGCTCGCTGTTGGGCGATGGTGTACAGAGCTGCCGGAGTCTCCTCGCATGATCGGATCTTTTTCGCCTTTTCATTCGGCCCATTCATTGGATTTTGGAGCGCTCATGAAGGAGCACGAGTGATCGGTGCGATGTCCATTCCTGGTGGAGGGATGTCTTCTCAGCAACGAGTAAAAGCTATTTTCAGCCATGAGGTGACGGTTTTAGTCTGTACTCCCACCTATGCGCTGCATTTGGGGGAAATTGCCAAGGAAGAGGGAATGGAGTTTTCCAATTCAAGCGTCAGAATCAACATCCATGCAGGAGAGCCCGGGGCGAGCATACCCGGGACACGGAAGCGCATTGAGTCGATCTGGAGAGCGAAATGTTACGATCATGCCGGAGCAACGGAGGTCGGAGCCTGGGGCTTTGAATGTTTGGCTCAACAAGGTCCTCATATCAATGAAGGTGAATTTATCTGTGAAGTCATTGACCCGGTGACAGGGAATCTTGCTCAAGAAGGTGAATTGGTGATCTCCAACCTCGGGCGAGTGGGAATGCCGGTCATCCGATATCGGACCGGTGATCGGGTCAGGTTGAATACTGGTCGCTGTGACTGTGGGAGAACCTTTCATCGCTTGGAGGGCGGCGTTATCGGTAGAGTCGATGGCGTGATCGTCATCCGTGGAATCAATGTCTTCCCAAGCGCGATTGAAAATATCGTGAGGCAGTTTCCGGAAGTCGGAGAATTCACCGTGGACGTGTACCGCTCCCGCGAGTTGGATGAGATGGAGCTTCGAGTGGAAGTGACCACAGGAGATGCTGAAGCTATTGCCGCTGCAATTGCTCATGAAATTCGAAACGCTCTGACATTGCGCGTGGCGGTGAAGATTGTTCCGCATGGTACATTGCCGCGTTTTGATTTGAAGGCCAGGCGCTTTAATGATTGTCGCCAATTGGATGGGCCTGGAGCATCAAGGCAACCATCTTCATGAAAAGATGGAATTTGGAAGTGAGTGTATGATCCCCCACGATTAAAATAACTGAGAAGGGGAGCATGCCGAAAGAATCCGCACCCTCGGAGAGCCAAACTCGACGGCGCGAGTCATTATTTAGACCGATTGCGTATGGGATGGTTTGCCGGTGACTCTAAAATACCTTCGTAAACTCTTGCCAGTAAAGAAAAACAGTTGCCGTCTCCTTTTTCTTTTCTCCAACCGAGAATGAACACCTCGTGCGTGTCCTCTTCCTGTTGCAAGATCCTGAACTAGTCGCATTGTTTAAACTGAGACTGCTGACAACGCCGTGCCATTTCTTGCGCCTGCTCAATCTGCTCGGCGGTCATGTGTGAGGTCAGATAGTCTCGACGCTTCACGGCTGCCTTCCCCTCATCGCCTTTCAACATGGCACCGGCGATGTGGTACCACATGAGCGCGCGAACCAAGTCTTTCCGGACACCCCGTCCCCTCTCGTACATCAGGCCCAGATTGCTCTGTGGACCAGCATAGCCCTGCGCCGCTGCTTTACGAAACCACGCCAGTGCCGTCGAGTTGTCCTGTCGGACGCCCCGTCCTTTTTCATGCATCAAGCCCAGATAGAACTGAGCTGATGCCACGCCTTGCTCCGCCAGAGGACTGAAGAGGCGAGCCGCCTGCGTATACTCGCCGCGCTCATACGCAAATTCCGCATCCTCAAGAGAATCTGCAGCCACCACGGGCTGTGGACTCGCGCCTGCTGCATAGGTCAGAGCCAAGAGTAGTGCACAGAAAACGCGCCGCATCGATCACCCACCTTTCAACAGAATTGTTACACTATGGAGATCAGGAATCTTCCTTCAGCAAGATCTCATTCGCAGCTTGAACCACTTACAAGTAAACCAAAGTACCCGAATGCATGGGTTGCAGCCGGCCGACCGAACATGATTCCTGATGCATTCTTTGTCCGGCTAGGCTTCATGTAGCTCATGAGGCACCGCTGAATCCGTGTTGGATAGGCGGGCATTTTGCCATTGGCGGTATTGGCCGCAATCTATACCGCAGACATTGCTTGGCATCTCCATTTCTTTTCCCATACCTTGGCGAGAGTAGGCATGGCCGACTGCGTGATGACGCCATGCGGCTCCTATGATTTTTACCCATGTATGTCCGTTCCGGCAAGTTTACTGCAAAGGCGGAAGCCAATCCATCATTCCTGCGTCGATGGGGGAGCCGCGAGGGAAGGCAAGGAGGAGAATCAGATCGGTATGCGGTGAGATGCTACGATAGCCATCGCTGGAAGAGGATCAAGGTTTCTGTCACGGGGCATGTCCAGTCAAATATTGAAGATGAACTGCGACGACGTCAGTGTTCAAGAGCCTTTTGGGCGTCCCCGCGGGCGCAAGGTTGATTCCATGCCGAACCGTTTCGCCATCCGTCGCACCCAGCCTTCTTCACCGAAGGGGCGGCCACGCTGTACGCTCAACCGGAGCGCGTCCAATTCCTCGCCGGTTTCAGGACGATTCACCCGTGCGACCCAATTTCGCGGCAGGTCCACCGGCCAGTCACTCAGCCAGGTCGTGAGTTTGGGATCGCCTTGGGAGCGTCGCCACAAGCTGGACCATCGCCAGTTTTCAGCCTGCCTGACGAGCTTGGCTCGCAGCGCGTTACGTTCCACGTAGCGGGCGACCGTCAGGAAATGCGCATCGGTTTGGACTGGAAATGACCGGAAGCGACCTTGATAGACTGGGCCGGTGCCGGCCGTGTCATGCTGGGAATGCCAGCGCTGAGTGTGGGTGACGGTGATCCAGCGGAGCACTTCGGAGAGTTCGCCGTCATGCCGAGGCCAGAGCAAGAGATGCCAGTGAGTCGGCATCAGGCAATAGGCGGCGATGCGAATGCGAGAATTGGCACGGGCTTCGGCGAGAATCTTTTCAAACGTGGCGTAATCGGTGGGTTCCTCAAAGAGGGGGAGGCGCCCCACTCGACGATTCAAGACATGGTAGGCAAGGGCGCCGGCAACGAGTCGGGGACGACGTGGCATAGGGAATCTTCTAGCGGACCCGTGACAAGGCTGTCAAGTTAAGACTCCCGACCCTGTTTAAACAAACTTAGCGCGCGGCAGCCGTCTGGGATTCTCGGCCGGCCAGACTCTTTCGGCGGTTGTTTGAGATAGTGCGGTCGATGAGCGCTCCGCAATTCATGCATTTCCATGCATAAAACACGAGAAAGAAATCTGAAAACCGCTCCAACATCATCATCCCCTTACACTTCGGACATTCCATTGATCCCTCCCAGGGTAAGCAGGTTCATGTTTGACGGCGAGTTAAGCAAAAATCGAACCAGATCGGCATACTTAAGTATTTCAACGACTTAATGTTTACGTAGTTGGCCGGGCGAGGTCATTTTCAAAACTTTGACGGTGCGCGAGATGTCAACTTGTCAATGTTTTGTCAGCTTGTACGCGAGAGAAGAGGGCCGGGAATCTTTAATAAAGGCTTATTCTGGAACGCGAGTAGTAATAAAAGAGTCCCGACCCTTTTAATTCTATGTGGATCTAACGGTTTGGCACGTGGGCGCTCCGGCCGGCTGTGCATGCCAAGTGTGAGGGGATCTCAAGCTGCCCGGCTGAGCGGAAGCCCACGCGGTGGCAAGGGCTTGGCAGGTCAGGTTCTGAACGGTCTGGTCGTTATATTCGACGCAATGTGGGTAATGGGCGTTGCCCCGCAGGACGCTTCCTCCGTGTTCTACTGAAAGGCCTCGCACCTCGACGGTAATGTTGAAGCCTGCGCCGCACCTCGCCTGGATCAATGCCCCTTCCTTGAGTGCTTGCCGCTCCAGAATGAGCACAAGCTCTGCATTCGCCTCTGCCGCGATCGCCAGCGCCACCTGATGATTCGATACAGGATGGCGAACCTGAGATGGCATCAGAATGTGTATATAGTGGTGCGACCGGAGCCATTCCTCAGCCATACGGGCAAGGAGAGGATCTCCCCAGATAAGGATGCGCTGCTGCGCACTGGGCAAACGGGTATGGGAGCCGCTGGTGATGGGAAAGTGGACGCCGGAGGGAGGTGGTGTAGAGTGGCATCCAGTCAGAATAAGCAGGGTGGAGACAGCGCAGGTGAGCGTGATGGCGGAGCTGATGCGATACTGTCGTCCCACAGTTTGGAGTATAACAAACAAGCAGGTTATGTCCGTGATCGAGAGGGGAGGCGCGGGATGTCGATTCACGGAAACCGTTGTGCCCATTCTTCGGCTGGCCACGGAATCCGGACCAACTCGCCTGCTTCCACTTGACCGGCGTTTGGCAAAATTCTCTCCTGGCTTCTATCGACCGGGCCAGGATTGGATCGGCACAGTGGAGATGGCATTTTGTGGCGAACCCTCGATGACTCGATCGCTATAGGCGAGATAAATGTAGGTCTGGCGTTTCTTGTCGAAAAAACGGACTACTTGGAGGCTCTTAAAAATCAGGGATCGACTCTCACTGAACACCCGTTCTCCTTCTTTTGGCTCACTCACCACGCGAATAGGACCGACTTGACGACAGGCCAGTGAGGCATCGGAGGTTTCCTCCGCCAATCCGACCATCCCTTTCAGGCTGCCTTTTTTTGATCGACTCAGATAACACGTGATACCTTCAATCTTGGGGTCGTCAAAGGCCTCGACCACAATTTTGTGATCTGGCCCCAACCATTTGAATTCCGTGTCCACACTCCCAATTTCCTCGGCATAGCTTGCCGAAACGATCGTGGTGCAACAGAGCAACATGGTCACAAATAGGTTGGTCTTCATCTGTTTAATCTCCCGTCATGGTTCAGCGTGATCTCTCTGTAACGTATATCTCGGAAATGCTCGAACGCAAGGGCTTCTGATACGGGCCGTCTGCTGATGCTGTTGGTATAGAGCAGTCCACGAAGCCATGGGAACAGCTGCTTCCCATTTGCTTTGCCATGATTTATTGAACAGTTACGGGAAAAAGATTCCCGACCCCTTTCATCAATGCGACCCCCCTTTGTGTTCTCTTCTTCTGCTGTCAGAATGGTTTGGCCCTGTACCCATGATCGTGGCCTGACTCGTCTTCATGTCGGCTCCTCTCTCGCAGCTCCCGTTCGACCTCCACACGGCGTCGCTCTGCCGCAATCATTCGGTCAAGCTCTGCAATGTGCTCCTCAGCGAACACCTTGACCGCCTGTCTTTCGTCTGTCAGCCAGCGCGTCAGCGACTCTTTCTTGATCCGCCATGCGTCCGCCAACCAGAATTCACCGGAGACTGAGGTCATGCGGGTGCTATTGATGTTGGCCCGCACTCCGCCCATTCTGCGATCGTCATGGGAAAGGCGCGACACAATCTCCTTCAAAACGCCGTCGGTGGATGTCGAACCAAGATAGTTTTGGAGAAGAGCCAGGGAGAAATCTGCCTCCGTGTCGCCGCCGGCCTTGACCAACTCGCCGAGCGCGGCCGCGAACTCGGGTGTGCATGTGGGAAACGCTCTGCTGATGAGACTCCCTCCTCGAAAGCGGAATTCCGCCCGGTCTTGAACGAACCACGCCAGTCCCTTGCTGACGGCGAGCTCAGGATCTTTGGAAAGCACGGCTTCCAGTCCTTGGAACTCAAACGGCACCAGCTCGACCTGTTCTTTGCCGCCGTCTTCGGACTTCCTTGCGAGCCAAGTTGTCATCACGTTGCTGAGTCGCTGGCGTTCAGCCTCTCTGATTCGAACAAATGCCAGCCCGGCGGTTTCATCGTCGGCCCACTGCACATCAGCCCCATCGATCATCAGCGCCCACTCTAAGCCTGGCACGGCGATGCGTAGTTCTAACGAGAGGCCAGGCAACATGAGGAGCGGGCTTTCCAGCCGGCACCCACTGCGTGAGAGATCGCGTATGATGCCCGTCCCTTCCGACTCCACGGAGCCCGACACCATCGCGTGAAATCGCACAGCAACTCGTGGTTCAGTTCGTTGTTCTTCTACCTTCAGATTCATGAGTGATCGATACTCCACCTTCCATCATTGTCACTCTTCATGTCTCCCTCAGAAAGAAGCAAGGGAGAGAGGGCTTGTGCGAATTCTCTGATTGACCCAATGTGCGTTGTTCATTCAGGGACACATTATCTCTCGTAGGTATGTCAACCGGCAACAGCTCTTCGAGCGGACTAAAAAGAATCGGGTATCTTTGTCTAGGACGGCGCTTTTCAGGATGTGATAGGGGAGGTGTCCAGCAGCTAATCAGGGACGGCGAGACATGCCGGAGCTTCTAACGCATTTGCTGCACCTCTGTCATACTAAAGAATCCCGACCCATTTTTTGTCTTCGAGATGGGCGCCCATTTGATGGCACTCTTCTCGCTACCGTGGCCAAAGTGGAACACCTTTGCTCAATTCTTCGCGAATTCGTATGGCGAGAACATCTCTTGTCATAGGGCTTATCAGTTGTTCCAAGGCAGGAGAATCCAGAGTCTCCGTCTTGTTTTTCACCAGTAGAATATCGGGAATGGATAACCCTTTGTGCTTGGAATACTTGATTCCCTCAAGTATGGCTCCACGTGCTGCAATGAGATGAACTTTTCTGTTTGCCGCCATCCTGGTCATTGGGGGATCAAAAGATAGATCGGCGCTTTGGATGTCATCCTGGGACAACAGCATGGTTTCCTCAATCTGGTAGAAGCTGTTTGGCTCTGGTGACATGGGACTCTTTGCAAAATAAGCGGAATGTGCATTCACGCTCAGGAAGAAAATGTGCTACCCCGGAATGGTCCCGAAGTTCCTTCACTTGATACCATCCTTCGATGGGATGCTTTCTTAAAACCTTCAGATGATAGTCAGGCCTATTTATCTTAGGGCCTTTGTTCTCAAAGATATCTTCAGCTGTCCAAATCTTTTCCCGTTCTAATCGATTCTTATGCTCAGACCATCGTGCTTGTGCCGAATCAGGCTGTACTTTGTCTAATCCGCCAGCACGTTCTTCAAATACCCTTTTCAGGATTTTACGCTCCATGAATAATTTGGACGCTATCTCGCTGATCTTTCCGATGCCATTGTCTAACGCAGGATTAAGCAATTGTTCACAAAGGCACGGTCATCAAGGGCGGCGAAGGTTTTTAGTAGGTGTTCGATAGAGGCACAGTCTCGATACCAGCTCCATCTAACTTCACTAAGCCGCTCTCGGATACGCTCCAGCATAGCATTACATGCGCGGTTAGTTTTGTGGCCATAAATCTGCGCATGCATTTGATACCGTGATATCAGTAGGTCTTCCAATGCTCCAATGCCGCTGTAGCGGATACAGATCCTGAGTTTTTTTGTATCTGTTCGAGCGTATGTACACATGCTTTTGAGAATTCTGTCGGGGTCATATAAGCCATAATTAACCCCACACATGTGCGAGTCACGGAGTAAATAATCCATTCGGTCTATGTCGAGATCGCTGGATAGGATGTCGTGAAACAGATTTTGAACACTGTAGGAGCCTGCGTGCATTAGGCTGCTGGGCGTAATTCGGTCATCAATGATAGCGCAAACGTCTCTGGCAACACTTGATGCGTCTAATCCCATGCGGTCGAATTCGACTTTGGAGTCCAGAATAATGCGTGTAGCAGCAATGCAAGAAATAATCTCATGTCGCACTGGCTTGCCTGCATCTTCAGACCTATTGGCGGCTAGAGTTGGAGATACGAAGGCATATTCAGTACTTTCTATAAATGTGGTGATCTCATTAACAGTTGGGAAAAACTTGTCGAATAGATGGCTCAACGGGCCGTGTCAAATATCGTGAAATAATGCGGCCATGCGGAGAAGGAGCCTGAAGTACTGGTCATCCCCAAGAACTCTGAAAGTTTCCGTGATTCCATGGTCATCCAGTCTGTAGGGGCCTTGAAAGGTTTGACGGCCGGATCCTGCCTTGCAGATTTTTCTTTGATTGCTCAGAACTGCATCCAGGAATTTTCCCGCAAGATGCATCACTCCGACGCTATGATCGAACCGCGTGTGGTTGGCTGAAGGAAAGATGAGGTAGAGAAGAGAGTTTTGACGTAGTCCGTGGAGTCGCTGGAATAATCGATGGTCGATTAGCGTTCTTTCGATTCGCCCAAATGTGATTCCTCCGTGAATCGGGTCTTGAATCGTGTGTCTGGTGAAATCATAGTCGGATAACATGGCAGCCTTTATTCCAAGGTATTCCCGGCCTGCAGCCTACCACCCTTTGGCCTTCTGCGATGAAGAGTCCCGGCGGTTCGAGGCAATCCTGTCGGACTGACAGGCCAGGGTGGGGCGGGTTCTTCATACGCATTGACGGTTTGGATAACGATCAAATAGCAAATAGGCGAGGGTATTGTAAGCATTTTGACATCTTAGGTCTATGGTCGGCCAGACGAAACTGCTCTGATTCACCACACCGTTCTTTATTTATCTTATGTCTCTCTCTAAAGTGTGGTCAGGTCGTCCTTTACTGCGCGCATTGAGGGACCATCGTTTCATCGTGGGGACGCAGCGGGCACACAGGACGACCTGACCGCTCCGCTCCTTCCCACCCTTGCATCTCCTTCTTCCGTCCCCGTACAATGTTTTTCTTCAAGCCTAACCCATTGGTGTTGCAGTCACTTTGGGCCAGTGTGAGGGAGACTAGGCCGGCGTGAAGATCGAATATTCTAAAGGCGAGCGAACCTCCAAGGAGCTGATTCTCTTCAATCGCCGGCAGTTTGAAGCCACCAGTGGCCGGAAGATGAAGGTCATGCTGATCTTCCCGCCCGATTGGTTTCCCTCGGAACCCTATCTATCACTGCCTTCTCTCACCGCCGTCCTTCGCCAGGCAGGCCATACGGTCATTCAAAAAGACATCAACTGCGCGATGTGGGACTGGTACTTCAGCGAGGACTTTTTGAAGAAGGTTTTGCGCCGGGTGCCGCAACAACTCGATCGCCTCCGCAAGCTCTCCAAGAAGCGCGACCTCGACGCCGGCGAGATGGATTTGCAGCTCGCGCTGTGCGATGTGACCCATCAACGGATAGCGAAGTTGATTCAAAATGCAGAGGAATCGAAGCGCATAATAAGAAGTGATCAGTTCTATGATATCGACAAGTTGGAATGGGCACTTCAAGTTTTTCGCGAAGTAATGTCGGTGGTTTCGATGGTCTATTTTCCGGCGAGAATTTGCATGCCGCCGATGGAGACCGATCTGTCGTACAAGGTCTATATCTCGTCGGAAGTGATCGATGCGGTCCACGATACGCAGGTGAATATTTATCGCGATGTGTTCGACCATCTCGTGAAGCCGGCGATTGAAGCTGAGCAGCCGGATGTGGTCGGGATCTCGATCGTCCTGCAGCAACAGATGCTGTCCACCATGACCTTCTGTGCCCTCATTAAACAGCATTTCCCTCACATCCATCTCACGATCGGCGGCAATACGGTGACACGCTTGCGCGATGTGCTGCCTCAATCGCCGCTGTTCCAGTACTTCGACAGTGCGGTCGTCTATGAAGGGGAGACGGCCTTTGTGCAGTTGGTCTCGGCGGTGGGGGCGAAGCGGAGTCTCGCCGAGGTGCCGAACGCGATCTATAAGGACGAGACCGGAGTCCATGCGTCGCCGACCAGTTATGCGGAGGATCTCGCGACGCTGCCGCCGCCGGACTTTGATGGCTTGCCGTTGGAAAAATATTTCGTGCCGACGAGGATCCTGCCCTATTTGGCCACGCGCGGCTGTTACTGGGGCCGTTGCGAATTCTGCGATCACGGCGAAGGGTATACGGCAGGATACCGGTCCAAGAAGATCCAGGATATTCTCGTCGATATTCAGTTTCTGCGGGACAAGTACGGCACGCAGCACTTCCACTTTACCGACGAATCCTATCCTCCGGCCCTGTTCCGCAAGCTCACGCGTGGCTTGATTGAGAGTCGGATGGGTATCGTCTGGACGACCCACATGCGGTTTGAAAAGAGCCTGCTCGACCAACAAGTATGGCAGGATGCGAAAGAATCCGGGTGCAAGTATCTCCACTTCGGTTACGAGTCCGGCGTCGAGCGGGTGCTGCAGTTGATGGACAAGGCGACGACGACGGAGATCATGACGAAGCATCTGCAGTTGACGGCGAACGCGGGTATCTGGAATCACTGTATGGGGTTCTTCGGCTTTCCGGGCGAGACGAAGGAAGAGGCATGGCAGTCGGTGCAATTTTTGGAACAGAACAAAAGCCATGTCCATTCGCTGGGGTTCGGCACGTTTGACTTGGGACGGCATAACCCGGTGGCCAAGCATCCTGACAAGTGGGGTGTGACGGCCTATAAGAATCCGGAGTGGGATCTGGCGCTGGACTATTATTACACCGTGAAGAAGGGGATGAGTATCGAAGAGGCTGAGCGGGTGTTCGAGCAGTTCGAACGGCACCACCATCCTGGTTGGGACCTGCGGCTCTATATCCGCGAGTATATCTTTCTCTATATTTCAAAGTTTGGATTAGGAAAGCTGCCGGATCTCCAGTATCAGTCCGTCAAAACGGCAGGAGCGGCGCCGACGCTAGCGGGGAAAATGTGATGAGTCGTCGCTCGTGAAGCGTATCTCATGCAAGCGTTTCGAGTTTCAAGCTTCGCGTTTCAAGTTAGTTCTCTACATTTCAGGAGTCCGACATGATCAACATGAAACGTGGAACTAGAGACGAGAACTCAAGTCCCCGACGACTGACGTTTCAAGAAGGACAAGAATGAGTGGGTTAGTTCAAGTAGACGGTCTTGCCCCATTGACCAAGGCTGATCGTAAAAAATCAAAAGTCATGCTCCTGTTCCCGCCGGAGTGGGTCCCGACGGCGCCCTATTTGGCGCTGCCCTCACTGACTGCCGTGCTGCGGGAGGCAGGGCACACGGTCATTCAGCGCGATATCAACATTGGGATGTGGGATCACTTTTTCAGCATGGAATTCCTGATCTGGGTGAAGGCCAGGCTTGGGATGCAACTGAAGGCATTGCGCGAGAAAGAGAAGGGCGGGTTGCTCACGGACCGAGAGGTCAATCAGAAAGCCGTGGCGGAGCAGGCGGACGCGGTCGATGTATTCGACCTGGCGGACCGGGCGGAAGATGCCAAGCGGATTGTGCGCGGCGAGCGGTTCTATGAGGCGGAGCTCCTGGACGAGGCGCTGAACACCTTCCGCGAGACAATGGCCTATATCTCCGCCGCCTATTATCCGGCCTCGCTCGTCTTCTATCCGATGGAAAGCAATCTCGGCTATCGTCCCGGTGTCTCGAAAGAAGTGTTCGCCTGTTTGGAGGATGAGCAGGTGAACGTCTATCGGGATCTGTGCAATCAGCTGGTCATGCCGGAGGTGGCGAAGGAACGGCCGGACGTGGTCGGCATTTCCATCGGGACGCAGATGCAGCTGTTGGCCGGTCTGACCTTCGCCAAGATGATGAAGGAGACGTTCCCGCAGATCCATCTCGTGGTGGGCGGCAATGTCATTACTCGACTGCATGAAGACCTCATCCATCACGAGAGATTCTTTACGGAGGTATTCGATTCGGCCATTCTCTATGAGGGCGAGCATGCTCTGCTGTGGCTCATTGAAGCAGTGAATGGGCAGCGGCCGCTCGCTTCTGTGCCCAACTTGATTTATCGGGATGAGTCGGGTTTGCATCGAAATACCGAAGTCTATACCGAGAAGACGACCGTGCTGCCCTTGCCGGACTTCGAGGGGATGCCGCTGGATCGTTACTTCGTCCCGGAACTGATCATTCCCTATTTGGCGACGCGTGGCTGCTATTGGGGCCGCTGCACGTTCTGCGACCATGGCCAGGGCTACTTCGATCAGTACCGTGGGATGCCCGCCCAGTTGGTGATCGACCAGATCAAGGCGTTACGCGATAAATACCACTGTCGGCACTTCCTGTTCAGCGACGAGTCCTATCCGCCGGCGCTCTTCAAGAAGGTCTCGCAGTTGCTGGTCGATCAAAACGTCGGCATCAAGTGGACGACGCTGATTCGGTTTGAAGAGACGCTGCAAGATCAAGCGGTATGGGATCTTGCGGCGAAGGCCGGCTGCTGCACGCTCTATTATGGAATGGAATCGGCGAACGAGCGTGTCTTGAATCTGATGGATAAGCATGCCAAGAAGAGTGTGATCCAGCGCAATCTCCAGATGGCGGCGAAGGCGGGGATTTGGAACCATGTCATGGTTTTCTACGGGTTTCCCGGCGAATCACTCGATGAAGCGATGGAGACCCGCCGGTTTGTTTTGGAGAACCAGCCGGTGATTCACTCGCTGGAACTATTCTATTTCGTGGCGTATCGACACACACCGATGGTTCGCCATCCTGAAAAGTTCGGCATTACCATTCATAGGCAGGAGGAGTACGATCTTCCGCTGGACTATTACTACACGTTGAATGATCCCGGCACGCTGTCGTGTCTCGATGCGATGCAGCTCTGCGAGGAATTCTATAAGCAGGATTTTCATCCATGGGCCGTGCGGGTGAACTCGCGCGAGCATGTCTTTCTGTATATCTCGAAGTTCGAGACAAACCGGTTGCCCCAAATCTACGCGCAGCAGACGCAGCCGGTCGGATCTCCTGAGGGAGTGTCAGGATTGATCACCTGGCCGGTGGTTCATCCGCAAAAGGATGACGGGATGGCGCGTGTCACGAGTCACGATGTCGGGTGAGGACAGGCGAGGTTTAGCCGTCCGTTTCCGGGACGAGGACAGCGGACAGCAACGCATACGCGGCTTCGACGGTCCTGGTCATCGATTCCGCTTTCTGAAACAGTTGCATGTATGTATTGGGATTGTTCGCGAGACCGGCGTACCGTGTCGGATTCCAGGTGTAAAGTTGCACGCGTTTCGCCCGTTCCAGGTCTTCGGTGGTGATGGGGAGCGTGAGGTCCAGGACTTCCAACGCATGGGCGACGTCTTGTTCGGTGATGTAGTCCATGGGAGGAGTCTGTCAAAGAAGACGAATCCTGTCAAATGATGGCGGGTGTTTTCTCAGGATGCCGTCAGGTGCCCTGTGACTATTCAATCGAGTTCTGGAGTGATCATGACTGAACAACGGGCGCTGAAATTTTATCAGGCTGACGTGTTTACCTCTCAACCGTTCGGCGGCAATCCCGTCGCGGTTTTCCCCGACGCGGATGGTCTGACGGACGACGAGCTGCAACAGATCGCGCGGGAGATGAATCTCTCGGAGACCGTGTTCGTCTTCCCGCCGACCGACCCTGCTGCCGTGGCCCGATTGCGGATCTTTACCCCGACTCAAGAGATTCCCTTTGCGGGCCATCCGGTGCTAGGCACATTCTACGTATTGGCTCAACTCGGGAGGATCGCTACTCAGGGACAGGTGACGCATGTCACGCAGGAATGCAATATCGGATTGTTTTCCGTTGAATTGCATACTGAACAGAGTCGCGTGGCGCGGATCGTCATGTCGCAACCCAAGCCGGAATTTCTCGACCCCATCGCCGCCGTCGACGATGTGTATCTGGTCGGAGGCGCGCTCGGCTTGCCGAAGCACGTGATCGCCGATACGAAATGGCCCCTTCAAGTCGTGTCGACCGGCTTGCCGGTCTTGATCGTGCCGGTGCGAACATTGACGGCGGTCCGGTCGATCAATCCTGATGCGTCGGCTATCATCAACGTCTGCGAACGTTTCGGGGCTAACGGGATTATGGTCTTTACGACGGTGACGGTCGAATCCTTCGCCTCCGTTCACGCGAGGATGTTTGCTCCGAAAATCGGAATCTTGGAAGATCCCGCCACAGGCAGCGCCGGCGGCGCACTGGGCGCGTACCTGGTTCAGAACGGCGTCGTTGAAGTCGGACCCATGACGGAGATTCTTATTGAACAGGGTTACGAAATCGATCGGCCATCACGGATTCTCGTGCAAGTTGAGTCGGACGACGATGTGATTCAAGGTGTGAAGGTCGGTGGGCATTGTGTAATGGTGGTAGAAGGGGTGTTGAAGTTTTGAAACGGAGAAAATAGGTCAACGATCTAAGAAGGGAGGTCCATTAGCCGCCAGTGGCTCGCGCGACGCGCACGCGGGACTGATCAACTGTTTATCGGATCGGGTGGTGCTCGTCGCCTGCGCACAGTTGGAGACGAATAGACCCCCCTTTCATGGTGGACAAGTGATGGAAATTCCTTCTGACAGGAATCGTTTCAAAACCTTGCATATGAGGGGAGCCAGAAGAAATGAAGGTTGTGCTATTTCGCAAGCCGAGCATAGTGGGACGGAAGCTCTCGTCGTAGATCTGTCCGCCAGTGAGTCAAACGTGTTCCGACAAGATCATGCTCGTTGAGTGTGTGATTCCACCTTGCAAGCGACTCTTTTGAGCCTCCCTGCCATTCTGTGCTACCCTGAATCCAATCAGAGCGAGCGCGGCCGGCGTTCTTGCGTGTAAGTCCATTCGAACTCAAAAGGAGGAAGCATGTCCACAGTCGCGAAGATCATGAACAAAAACCCCAAGAGCGTAGGACCAAAAACGTCGATTGCCAGCGCCGCCAAGACGATGCGTGCGGCGCGGGTGGGATCGCTCTTCGTGAAGAAGGGCAAACGATTGGTCGGGGTGGTGACGGACACGGACATCGTTCGACGCGCCGTCGCGGGCGGAAAGCCGTTGGGCAAGTTGACCGTCGAGAAGATCATGACGACGCCGATTTGCACGATCGAGGGGAGTCAGTCGATCGATGATGCGCAGGACATGATGGCCGACCTGGGCGTCCGCCACCTCGGCGTCACCAAGAACGGTGAGATTTCCGGCGTCGTTTCCGTGCGCGACCTCCTGCTGCACTATAAGCGCTATGCGCAGTCGAAGATTTCAGCTGACGTGAGCTATTCGGAACCGAAGATCTCGCAGGACTAAGGGAATAAAGTATCAGTTACATAAGGCGAGCTTGCTTCAGGAAGTCCGTCAGGCATTTATGGGTATTTGCCGGATCTGCGGCAGAAGGTTGGGGCCATCGTTTACCGTGTGCTACCCAGTGTCTATATCCACACAGAAGTTCGGCGTCACGATAGGTTCGTGTTGAGACCCGTTTTTTGAAGTGCTTGATTACATCGTTCAAGCCTTGGTCCTTTGTCTTGCCGGACGATCCAAGGTGGTCGAACACAATGCGTTCAAAAGTCGAGAGTAGGGAAACTATTACGGAGTCGGCCAGTTCTTCCTTACTTGAAAGCAGGAGGTGTTGCGCCTGCTCCAGTGACTTATTGAAGAATATTGTGTTGTGAAATATGGCGCTCTTTCTTGATTTTTCGAGCAAGTCTCCAACGATGTTCAGACAATCAAGAGAAGCTTGGTGGGCATTGAGGACTGCGTCGAGATCGGTCACGCCAGAGCACGTGTGAGGAGATCTGTAAAGACTTTTTCGGAAAGTCCTGGAAATTCAGAGGGCTTGCTTCCAAATCCATGGACCCATTTTCCCCGGTCGGCAAGATACAGCAGGATATAAGTTCCTTTAGGAGATACCATGTCTACTCGCCCATCGGCGCCTATGACTGTTGCACCGATAGGCTTCATGACGATCGTTTTATGATCCACGGTCATGGTCAAACGAGGGACGTCAAACGTGCCAAGGCTTTCTTCAGTGTGGGGAACCTTTTCCGTGCGAACCTTGATGAGTTTTTCCCGCTCTGCCTCGGCGAGCCAACATCGAATCGTTTCAAACAGACCTTCCAGAGCGGATACCCATTCTCGTTGGCGTCGAAGGCGCAGACGCGGATTATCAGCGGCTTTTTGTTTTCTGAGAAATTCGGTCAGCGTGGCCATAGGATGCGACTATCATATAGCATTTATCGTCACACTTCCAAGGTTCCTTGCTTTAAGGGTGTTCCGAACATAATTCCTGATCTCTATTGATGGTCGTCTTGCTCGTATTCATGAAATGACGTGGGCGGATATCCAGCGGTTGATTCGACTTGTGGCAGTGCGAGAGCTTGGACGGTACATTATTTGCCGAATTCCGTGAATGATGGCCAGAAATATCAGAGCCACGACGGCGCTTTATCTTGTTTGTCTCGGAAGCGCCGCCTCAGGGTGGGTGGGTTCTGGACAATCAGGTTTGACCGGCAAGCAAAGATGATCTTCGGGAAAAACTTTTGCCTCTGCTGAAACTTTCCACGTATGGCCCTGATCGTGGGCTCGGTCTTTCCCGTGGTGCAGGCTACTTTCTGCTTCAATCCTTCTCACGTCCGCTATAGGGATCGGTTGGCGATATCAAAATGGGCGATCTCAGGAGACTCTAGCAGCATCCAGTCGAAGCCCATTTGAGGCGTAGGGTAATGGGTCAATCGCCTGCGAGAGGTAGTCCTTTTCATTGTTGTCATGGCAATGGGAAAACCATTGAAGAGGCCAAACGGAATATCCGTGAAGCCATTCAACAGCGCCACCGATCTCTTCCGGCTAATGGGCAGGCCATTCCACAAAACGAGAGGCTCGTTCACGCCGAAGAGTTGACGGTTGCTGTGCCTTGATGGGCAGAATGCCCCTGGTCATGGCGCAACCTTGTTCGCTTACTCAAATCCCCCAGATTCGAAGAAGATCGACAGTCCGGCAGGCACCTCACGCTTCGGCATGAAGCGCGAAACGTGCCTGTGACGATTCCGGTTCACACGGGTGCGATGTCGGCCGAGGCTTGCGGTCAGGATTCTGAAAGATGCTGGATTTTCGGTCGATGACTACTTGAACAAGTAATGCAGGGGAAACTCTCCAGCCTTCCCTCTTCCCCCCTGATGCCTCACGGTTACTTTGCGAGTTCTCTGACGAGGTGGCCCAGCTCTGGAAGGATGAGCTTTTCCATCGCGAGACGGACGGCGTTTTCGGAGCCTGGAATAGAGAAGAGAACGCGGTCTTTGATGATGCCGGCGGTCGCCCGGCTCAGGATGGCCGGTGAGCCGATGTCTTGATAGGTCAGCAACCGAAAGATTTCACCGAATCCCGCGAGCCGCTTTTCCAACATGGCATCCACCGCCTCGAACGTCGAATCACGCCGGGAAATGCCGGTGCCGCCGTTGATGATGATGGCCTGCACTGCGTCGTTGGCCGTGCCTCGAGCGATCCACAGTTGGATCTGCGCCGGGTCGTCTTTGGTGAGATGGTACCCGACCACCGCATGGCCTCGCTCTTCAAGGAGCTTACGAATCAGCTGACCGCTGGCATCGGTTTCTTGCGTACGGGTGTCGCTGCACGTAATGACCATGCACCCAATCGAGCTGGGCGCATGGTGTTTGTGTTCGTGATGACTTGGTATGGTCATGTGTCAAAAAGTCTCCGAGCAACTATCCGCTGCAGCGATCAAGCTGGAGCCTCACCTGACCGCTCGAAGCGACCGCCAGTGGCTGACCTTATTTCCACACGGAGTCTGGGTTGAGCTTCGCGGCTGGTGTCCCTTTCGCGACATGTTCATCTAGGATGGTGGCGACGTCCGCCTCAGTGACTTTGGAATACCACGTATTGTCGGGATAGACAACGACCGTCGGACCCTGTTCGCAGGGACCCAGGCAGCCTGTTGCGCTCACCAACACCTCTCCCGGTTGAACGGATCGTTGCATCAGTCCCATATTGAACGCCATCAGTAGCTGGGCCGCGCCGGCCGACCCGCAAGAGGGTTTGGGATGGCCGGGAGGACGAGAATTGGTACAGACAAGGATATGATATTTTGGTTTTGGCATAATCTCCTCAATGATAGTCGAGATGAAACATGGAGCTGCTGGCTGCGGCACATTTACCGCGGCCGATAGGACTCCCACTCCTGGATCACTTCCTCAGGAAGCTTCCACTGCTTGAGCCCTTTCAAGACCCAGTCCACGTAGTGGTCTTTGGGCTTAAACTTGCCGATCGGGTTGGCTGCGTAGGTGGTGACGAGTTCCTTCTCTCCGCGCTCGGTCGAGACGGTGACTTGGAGGTGGCGGTACGCGCCTTGCGGCACATCCTGCTCGAACCGATCCATGAGCGTCACATCTTCGTCGGTGAGTTCAAACACGCCCCCCCAGGTCGTTTCACCCTGTGAGGGCACGATGCTGGCCAGTCCACAGCGCCATTGTGACGACCATCGGCAAAATTTGATGGTATGGTCCGAGATGGTCGCGAGGTGGAGAAATCTGTGTTCCGGGGCTCGCCGTTTGAGTTGCGAGGGATTGAGGAGATCGCCGTACAAAAAGAACTTCATGCACCGTACTCGTTCTATGCCAAATCGTCTGAAATCCTATGTGTACTTGTAACACACCGGCTTTTCACCAGACAAGCGGCCCACGGCAGGACCACTTTCTATACTGCATTGACATGGCGTTGAGGCCTTCTTAAGATGCCGTGCGACCAATCCGGTTCCACGACATGAGCTTTCTCCACTGACTCCTCACGTGAACATGACCAATAATTCTACCTTCTCGCAATCGCTCGGCACTCGTGTTATCCGCTATGCCGTCGTCGCAGTTCTGCTGTCGGGGGGACTCTACTATGCCTGGACCACACTGCCGTCGACCCCTCCGTCGAGAGACAGCCGAGAGACTGAGGCGCTGGCCTTGGTGCAGAATCATCAGGCGATCGGCCACCCGACAATCCTACAGGCCATGAATGAGCATGTCCGTACGATGAAGGATCGTGGGCAGGGGGTTCGGCTTGGTGAATGGCGGGTGAAGCATGTCGAGGGCGATATCTATGAGATCCGTGTGCAGCTTCGCGATCAAGGGGTGCGCGGCCAATGGTTCGAACGAGAGTTCATTTGGCATGCCCATCTGGAACTCAAGAAGGTCAATGCGGCCTCGTTGCCGGCGGACGGAGTCACGCCGAAAGCCCCTGATGTCGATGAAGAAACGGCGCCCCCACCGCCTGGTTCGTCAAAACGTTAGACCGGTTCTCTGAGCGCCGGTGGGATGGCGATCTGAACTTCATCTCCTTGGATGCGAACCTCGCAACAGGCCACCTGAAAGTTCGGATTACCGACGCGCTCTCCTGAGATGACACTGAATTTCCAGCCATGCCAAGGGCATTCGACGACTGCTTCGCACAGTTTCCCTTCTCCGAGCGGGCCGCCCGCGTGGGGACAGGCGTTATCAATGGCATAAAACGTTCCGTCCACGTTGAAGACGGCAATCCAGATCCCATCGATCTCGACGGTGCGTCCCGAGCCGGGTGGAATCTCATGCGTGAAGGCCACTCGGACGAAATCGTTCGTCATGGGTCTTTCTCCCTCGATTCGCCGAAGACGGTATCAGAAGGGCGCTTGCTTGATTTCAACGCCACCTTATGGCATAGAACTAGCTGCGAGTAGCCATGCCCCCGCGGATGGGCTCCTTGAGCGATCTGGAGGCCCGATTGGGGATGAGGTTCCTATATGGAAATGACCCTCCTGCTCAACGCGACTTATGAACCCCTCCGGGTCGTACATTGGCAAAAAGCGATCGCCCTCCTCTGGCAAGGGAAAGTCGAAGTCTTGGAAGTCTATGACAGGGAAATCCATGGGATTTCGCTGTCGATCAAGCTTCCAGCGGTAATGCGACTGCTGAGGCTGGTGAAGTTGAAAGACAGCCACCGCGCCGTCAAGTTTTCCCGCATCAATATTTTCACGCGAGACGGGTACTGCTGCCAATACTGTCACCACAGGTTTCGGACGGAAGAGTTGACCTTCGATCATGTCGTGCCCATCGCGAAGGGCGGGAAAAAGACGTGGGAAAATATCGTCACGGCATGCTGGCGATGCAACAATCGGAAGAGCGGGCGCACGCCGGAAGAAGCCGGCATGAAGTTGAAGAAACGGCCCATGAAACCTCGATGGAGCCCGGTCATTACCATCACCATCGGCATTCGCAACACGCCGGAAAGCTGGCGCGATTATCTTTATTGGAATATGGAGCTGGATGCAGATCCGGCCGATACCTAGCGCGCGGGCGTAAAACGATCGACAGCTGCCATTCGATCCGCACCGATCTCTCCCGGAATTTTCCCAACATCGTGCATGAAATCATGTCAGCCGTTCGAGTGCCCAGCATTATAGCGGCGGAGTGATCAAAATGGGAAACGAGGCCTGAAATCTTTCTTGCATGATGGAGGTACATTCCCGGATACTGAGGCACTTGCTTGAAACAGGAGTGGTGTCATGGCTGCGAATCCTGGTTTTCCCTTGGTCTTGGATGTCCGGGGCTGGCCGGTCCTCGTAATCGGCGGCGATGAGGAGGCCGCTGAAAAATCCCAACGCTTGCTCGAGTCCGGCGCGCGAGTCACAGTGATCAGTCCCACGCTGAATGAACCGCTGCGCCTGCTTGCGGCTTCAGGGAAGATTATCCATCGCGGGCGGCATTTTCGCGACACGGATCTCGAGCATGCCGTTCTCATTCTCAATACCGTTCGCGGTGACCGCGACTTTGCGCAGATGCTGTCGGCTCAAGCCAGAGAAAAGCGGGTGCTGCTCTGGTCGGTCGACTATCCGGCGGCAAGCAGTGTCACGATGCCGGCGGTCGTGGCAGCGGGACATGTGCGAGTCGCGATCAGTACAAGCGGAGTGGCGCCGGCCCTGTCCGGATTCATGAAGGAGGATCTGGAACAGATCCTCGATGCGGAATTCATCGAATTCGTCGAATGGCTCGGGCAGCTGCGTGAACAGGCCAAGGCGAACGAGCCGGATGCCGAGAAGCGGCGGGCGCTGCTCCGTGACGCGCTGGACGGTTTTCGTCTTCTCGGCAAGGTCAGATATCCCAACGTATGGTTGGAAAGGCGGTCTCAGGCGGCGGCGAATGCGCAACCTGATGCCAAACCACAATAGGAGAAACGATGGTCCTACTGGAATTCAGCATGTCGCCTTTGGGAAAGGGTGAGAGTGTCGGGAAGTATGTGGCCCGTTCTCTCGATATTATCGATAAGAGCGGAGTCCCGTATCGGTTGAACCCGATGGGAACGGTCTTAGAAGGCGAATGGGAGCAAGTCTTCTCCGTCGTGCAGCGATGCTATGAGCGGATGAAAAAGGATTGCAATCGCATTTCCTGCACGATCAAAATCGACTACCGAAAGGGCTCTTCCGGACGCCTCCAGAGCAAGGTGAGCAGCGTTGAAAAGAAGCTCAAGCGAGCCGTGAGGCAATAGGAGGGGCGCCCCATGGCCTTCTGCCGAGACCCTGTCCCGCGACCTGAGATGATCAGCTCCCCAGCTATGCCTTCCCCCTCATAGAACGATCCCATCTTTTGACCGGTTTCTCCCCACAGAGGGAAGGGGCTTAACCTTCGTATTGCAAAGTTTACGCAGTCGTCGATATACTCCGCGAGCCATACGTGCTATTTCCGTAGGTGAACTGTGCAGGTACTCAACACCTCCGGCGCTGTGCAATCTTTTGGCCTCCGTACCGACTGACTGCGCTCAATGCCACGCACGGTTCCGTTCCATGGACCCGTTGTGTGAGGGGATGATGCCATGACAAGCAGCACGCTCGACAGCATCGAGGTCAAGTCTCTCCCGAGCATCGAACTGTTGCCCAAAGATCGCACCATTCTTGAACAGGGCGCCATGGTGTTTCGCCCGTTCGGTTTGGATGAACAGGGGCACACGATCCGAGATCTCAGCGGCGTCAGCATCAGAGCGGTGACGGTTTTTTTGGAGAAGTTAGTGACATCCGCGGGAGGAGCGTCGGCGGGAAAAGAAGCGGTCGAGCGGTTGTGCAGCTTCTTAAATGATCGCATCAAGGATCCGATCTATCATGTGACTCCGGAGCTGTTGAAGAATCCATGGAACAGCTACTCGTACGAATTTACGTCATATCTCTATGAGTTCTGTGAACGGATCTCGGGCGATTCCCGCTTTGCCTTTAAAGCCGGGGCGGAGAAGGTGTCTCCCATCATGCTGGCCCTGACCCGCCCTTTTTCGCTGTCGCAGATCTACACGATGTTTCCCTATTTTGGAAATAAGTTTACGTCCGGATCGGTGGAGTTCCGCGTGGTGGAAGTCACGAGCAGCACGGCTGCGGTGGGGATGCGGTTTACCGACCGGACGCTTCGGCAATTCGGATCGTATCGCAGGCGATGTGCCTGCCTGGTATGTCAATCTGCGCAAGGCATCATGGTTGCGATGGCCAACCGTATCCACGGCCTTTCTCAGGCGGAAGCGATCGAGACGTCCTGCATCGGCAATGACGATGACTGGTGTCAATGGACGATCCGATGGCAGGACGAAAGCCGGTATCGAAAGCGTTTCTGGCGAGCGATCTCACCTCTTGAACAGACACGTCCGACTCGACTGGGCAGCGGGTCAGTCGCCGGCGTAGAGGATGCCCAGGGGGCACATTCTTCGGCGGCGGCCCGCGTTGAGTCCTTGCCCCAGGCACAAGAGAGTTTTACATGGCTGTTATGGGGAGGGGTGGTGGGGCTCGCTCTCATGGCGGGAGTCGGTGTGCTGAATCCCATCGTGAGCCTCGGCGAAGTCCTGTTAGTCGGACTGTGCCCGATCCTCGCCGTCGGCATCATGATCAATCGACGGCTGCTTCGGGAGAGCGAGCGACGCGAGGCCTTGATCCAAGAACAGATTACGTTCGTCGAATCCCGTCATGAGGAATTGCGCGAAGCCTATTTGGAACAAGAGCAGATGCGGGTAGAGTTGCGCCGGAAAGTCGCTCAACTCACGGCGCTCCATCGAGCAGGGCTCTCGTTCAGCTCGACCTTCGAACGAGATGCGCTCTTGCACCAGGTCTTGGAAACCCTGACTCACGAGCTCAATTACAACAGCGCCATGGTATCCATGTTTGATCCCTGTGAGAATGCCGTCCAGCATATCCGTTTGATCGGCGCGCCTCCGGAGGTTGAAACGTTCGCTCAATCCTGTCGGATTCCGATCACTGATTGCGAGAGTCCCGAAGGAACAGTGATCCTTCAAGGACGCCCCCTGTTGGTCAAGGACATCGAGTCCATACGGCACCGCCTCCACCCCCTCAATCAACGGTTGGCCGAATTGAGCGGTACCAAAGCCTTGGTCGTGGTTCCCATCAAGACCAAAGACCGTATCTGGGGAATGTTGACGGTCGATCGTTCACACAATCAAAGCGTGACGGAAGATGATTTGGAACTGATGACGACCGTCGCGAGTCAAGTCTCCATCGCGTTGGACAACGCCTCAGCCTACCAGCAGATCGAAGAATGGAATCAGGGGTTGGAGGTCAAGGTCAAAGAACGTACCGAAGCGCTCGAGCGGGCCGACCGTTTGCGCGCGCAATTCCTTTCCCATGTGTCCCATGAACTGAGAACACCGCTGACGTCCATCAAGGGATTCATTCAAAATCTGCTGGACGGACTGACCGGGCCGCTGAATGAGAAGCAGCAGCGCTATCTCGTGCGTATGTCTGAAAATTCAGATCGGCTGGTTCGGATGATCGAGGATCTCCTCGATCGCACCAGGATCGAGACGGGTCGGTTGGAGGTGCATCCGGCCGATGTCGAGCTTGACTCCTGTCTCGCCGAAGTGATCGAACAGTTGAAACCGTTGGCCCAGGCAAAACAGCAATCATTGGACTTCCGATCTGCAGACGCTGAAATCGTTGTCTGGGCGGATCGCGATCGTTTGATTCAGACGGTCGTCAATCTCGTGCAAAATGCCATCAAGTTCACCCCGCCGGGTGGAGCCGTGTCGGTGGCATGCGAGGTGTCGAATCACCGTACGGCAACGGTCCTGGTGCGGGACACCGGTCCCGGTGTTGCTCCGGAATACCTGGACAGGATTTTTGACCCGTTCTTCCGCATCCAACAAGGCCAGCGCACAGCTCCCAAAGGGTTGGGATTGGGATTGTCAATCGTGAGGACGCTGGTGGAACTGCAAGGAGGGGAGGTAGCGGCCCGTAATCGTCCCGAGGGCGGCGCAGAACTGTCCTTCACGATCCCGATCCATGCGGTCAAGGCGCTGCCGCTGCTTGAATCCGGCCTGATGGGCCAACACATCCTGGTCGTGGATGATGATACCGACATTCAACAACTGCTTCATGACCGACTGAAGGCCGGAGGCTACCAGACGTTTTCGGCGTTCGACGGCCGTCACGCGTTGACGCTTCTTGAGTCACGGGCGTTCGATGGGATGATCCTCGACATCGGAATCGGCCAAATCGACGGCCTGGAAGTGCTACGACGGGTGCGTCTCACGGATCAACGCCTTCCGATTATCATGATTACGGCGTCGGGATCTCTGGAACTTGCCGTGAAGGCCATTGGGTTGGGAGCCCAAGCCTACTTGCTCAAACCGTTCGACGCGGGCCAGCTTCAGCAAACCATGGAGCGGTGGTTCCGACGTGCATGACCTTTGCGGGCTCGTCCGGAAGATTCGACGTCCGTTCCCATCGAGACAGTTCATCATAAGCGTGGTCTTCCTGCTGTTGATTCTTCTCAGCACCACCTGGCGCTCTTCACCGACGCTCGCTCAGGTTCCCCGCATTCAAGGACAGGGAGCCGCTGCGTCCGGGATGGGAAATGCGTTTGCCGCTCAGGCCGACAATCCGTCCGCGTTGCATTACAACCCAGCCGGCATGACCCAGCTCCGTGGTGTGCAAATCATGGCGGGAGGGCTCCTTGTCGGTGGGCCGTTCAACCATAGAAGTCCCCACGGGACCACAACGGCCGGTGATCACGATGGCGTGGTCGCGTGGCCGCCCCCGGCGCATACGTATGTTACGGCGAATCTCCAAGGCCTTGGAATTCCCCTGCTTGACAAGCTCACGGTAGGGGTCGGGGTCACGACTCCGTTCGGTTCAGCTACAAGATGGCCGGGCACGAGTCCGTTTGCTTCGGTCACGACATTCAGCGCGTTGCCGTTGTTCGATATCAAGCCGACGTTCGCGTATCAGCTTCTTCCGGATCTTTCGATTGGGGCGGGTGTCGACATATACACCTTTTCCGGCCTGTTCGGAGAGGGGCATGCCGAATTCCAAAGAATCCTGCCCCCCGGGAATCGGGTTGAGTTGAATGGGAAAGATACAGCCCTTGGCTTTAACATCGGCACGTTGTATACCGCATTGCGGAACGCAGATGGATTACCGCTTGTGAACGTTGCCGTTGTCTACCGAAGCCAGGCCACGCTCCATTTGGATGGAGTGCAGTTGGCCAACGGCGTGAAGGTTCAGGATACGACGACAACCTTGGTGCTGCCACAAGTCATCACCGGTGGTCTTGCAGTGTGGCCGATCAGAAATACTGAACGCGAGTGGAAACTTGAATTGAATGTCGACTATATAGGCTGGAAATCGGTCAGAAACTTAGATCTTCGACGACCTGACGGAACGGTCATTCTTCAACAGCCACAAAATTGGAAAAGTACCTATGCCATCCTAGTCGGAACCGAATATCGATGGTTGAAGATGGATCGACTGCCAGGGTGGGAGGTAGCAGTGCGAGGCGGCTATTCGAATTTGCAAACACAAATCCCAGACTCCACCTTCAATCCGGCGACTCCATCGGCCGACCTTCATATTATTTCAACGGGAGTCGGTTTCCTCTGTAAGGGGAATGGATCGCTTTTTGGATTGGGAGCCTGCGGCAATCTTGGAATCGGCTCGGTAAAAGCGAAAACCATCGGTGTGGACCTGTCGTACCAGGTGTCGCTCTATGAGCCCAGAACTGTCGAGGGGAATACCGGGATTCGAGCAGGAGTCAATGGGTTCTACGAAAACACCGCGCACACCGGTGGGCTTTCCGTCCGCATCGGTTTCTAGTCAAGGCCGTGCATCTCACTCGTAGGGAAGGATTCAGGAAGAACAGTAGAGTCTCGGAATCTGGGGACTGATCGCGCACAGGACTTCGTAGGGAATCGTATCCGTCCACTGGGCGATCTCGGAGGCCGTGATTTCGTCATCGCCCTGTCGCCCGATAAGTATCACGTCATCACCCACGGCGGTGCCGGGGATTTCGGTGACATCCACCATCACCATATCCATACAGACCAATCCCGTGATGGGAGCTCGTTGTCCTCGAATAAGGACAGAGCCTCGATTCGAAAGCCGTCGGCTCAAGCCACTGGCATAGCCGATCGGGAGCACGGCAATGCGTGTGGGGCGTCTCGCGGTGAAGGTCCGATTGTAGCTGACCGTTTCTCCTGGTTGGATGGTCCTGAGCTGGGCGATGCGAGTCTTCAGTGAGAGTACCGGTCTTAGATCCGGAGCCTCAACCGAGCCGGGAAAAGTGTGGTATCCGTATAACATGATGCCGGGCCGCACGAGGGAAAAGTGAGCGGATGGAAAACGAACCGCTCCACAGCTATTGGATACATGAACGAGGGGAACCTGAAACCCGCCTTTCAGAACGACTTTGAGCGCGTTCTGGAAACGGCGGATTTGCTCTTCGGTCGCGTCGGAATCGGATCCGTCGGCATCGGCCAAATGAGTCATGAGTCCTTCCAATCGCAGGCAGGGAGGAAACCTGTGAGCACTGATCAGCGATGCCAGTTCATTCTGTGTCAGACCCAGCCGACCCATGCCGGTTTCAATTTTGAGATGGATCGGGTGGATCGTCTCGCGCAATGCCGCAGCCTGCGACAGCCCCGTGAGTACGGACGGATCGCTTACCACCGGGGTGAGACGGTGGTGGACGAGGTCGTCGAATTGTTCTTGGAAGACCGGCCCTAGGACGACGATCGGTACCATGATGCCGGCTTGCCGAAGCGCCGTCCCTTCGTCCGTCGAAAAGACGGCTAGGCGAGTGACGCCATGCTGTATCAATGTCCTCGACGTTTCGATCGCGCCATGACCATAGGCGTTGGCCTTGACGACCGCCATGACTTCGCATCCAGGGGAGAGAATCCGACGAAACCGGGAGAGATTGTGTGCAAGCGCCGACAGATCTACGGTGGCGACGGTTGGGAGAAAGGTTGGCGTAATCGGCACGCGAAGACGTGAGAATCAGGAAGTCGGAATCAGACTTCCATGATTTCCTGCTCCTTTTTCTTGATCACGTCGTCGATTTTCTGACCATATTGCTCAATCAGCTTCTGGGTCTCTTGCTCGGCCTTACGCAGTTCGTCCTCGGTGAGTGCGGCATCTTTTTGGAGTTTCTTTAACTCTTCGTTCGCGTCCCGGCGGAAACCTCGAATCTGGACCTTCGTCTCCTCGCCATGCTTTTTACAGATCTTCGTCAGCTCCTTGCGGCGCTCTTCCGTCAGGGGGGGGAGCGGGATTCGGATCACCTTGCCGTCGTTTGAAGGTGTCACACCCAACCCTGAATTGGAGATGGATTTTTCAATCTCTTTGATCAGTTTCGGCTCCCAGGGCTGAATGGTGATGAGCCGCGCTTCGGGGGTGGAGACGCTGGCGATCTGTTTCAGCGGCGTCATGGTTCCATAGTAGTCGACGCGAATGCCGTCGAGCAATGCGACGGAAGCCCGCCCTGTTCGGAGGCCGGATAGATCTTTCCGTAAGTGTTCGACCGCTTGGTCCATATGCGAGATGAAAGACTGCCGAACCTGGACTGCGTTGGACATGAAGACACCTCGTAATGGGATCAGTGATCGCTGCTCGTCACCAGGGTTCCGAGCTGCTCGCCTAATGCCACGCGTTTAAAGTTGCCTTTGACTTTCAGGTTGAATACGACGAGAGGCAATTTGTTGTCCATACAGAGGCTGATCGCGGTGGAATCCATGACCTTGAGCTTCTGATTGAGAATGGACAGAAATGAAATCCTCTCATACTTTTTAGCCGATGGATTGGTCACGGGATCGGCATCATAGATGCCGTCAACTTTCGTTCCCTTCATGATCACTTGCGCGCTGATCTCCATCGCGCGCAAGACGGCGGCCGTATCGGTCGAGAAATAGGGGTTGCCCGTGCCGGCGGCAAAAATGACCACGCGGCTCTTTTCAAGATGGCGGATTGCCCTTCGTCGGATGTACCCCTCCGCGAGCTGGCGCATTTCGATGGCGGATTGAACACGGGTGATGATTCCGACCCGCTCCAGCGCATTCTGGAGCGCCAGCGCATTGAGCACGGTCGCCAGCATTCCCATGTAATCGGCCGAGGCTCGTTCCATGCCGGATGCGCTCGCCGCGATTCCACGAAAAATATTGCCTCCGCCGATCACGACCGCCACTTGAACGTCAAGGGCGACGACGGAGGCAATTTCTTCCGCGAGGTTTTCCAGAATGGATGGTTGGATGCCGTAACCCTGCTCGCCAGCCAACATCTCCCCGCTGACTTTCAGAAGGAGACGGTGGTATTTGGCAGAGCTCATGCTTCGCCTAATTGATAGCGGGTGAACCGGCGGACGTTCATATTTTCGCCGATCTTGGAAATTTTCTGAGCGAGGAGATCCTTGATGGTGACGGCCGGATCTTTGATGAATGATTGTTCCAACAGGCAATTTTCCTGGTAGAACTTTTCAAGCTTGCCTTCGACGATCTTCGGCCATGCGGCGGGAGGCTTGCCCATTTCCTTGGCCTGCCCTTCGTAGATCGTTTTCTCTTTCTCGGCCAGCTCAGCCGGAACATCTTCGCGCTTCACGAATGACGGCTTTGCGGCCGCGACCTGAAGCGCAAGGTCGTTGACGAACGCTTTGAATTCTTCATTCCGTGCGACGAAATCGGTTTCGCAATTCACCTCGATCAAGACGCCGATCTTGCCGCCCATATGAATATAGGCATGGACCAGCCCTTGGTTGGTTTCCCGCCCCGCTTTCTTGGCCGCCGCCGCGAGTCCTTTTTGCCGCAGATAATCGATGGATTTTTCGACGTCATTCCCGTTCTCATTGAGGGCCTTCTGACAATCCAGAATACCGGCGCCTGTTTTTTCACGAAGCTCTTTCACGAGCTGACTGGATCCTGCCATGATTTCGTTATTCCTTCGCTCTGTCGCTGAGGATGAGCCGTTGATGGATCAATCGGGTTAATTTACGACACGGGAACATTTTGAACACGCATGCCGGGCTTCCTGTCGCCGCCGACGGGAGCGGCCTGAAACTCCGCTTCTTCGCGCTGGGCTTTCACATGCGCGCCCTCGATACAGGCATCGGCAATTTTGGATGTAATCAGCTTGATCGAGCGAATCGCGTCGTCGTTTCCAGGAATCGGATAGGTGATGTCGTCCGGGTCGCAGTTGCTGTCCAAAATAGCGATGACCGGAATGTCGAGCCGCTTCGCTTCCTGCACGGCGATTTTCTCGATCCTCGTGTCCAGGACAAAGACGGCTCCCGGAAGGCTGCGCATGTTCTTAATGCCGGACAGATATTTTTGGAGTTTCGCGATATCCTTCTGCATGAGAAGGATTTCTTTCTTTTTGAGACCATGTTCGCTGGGGTTGAGGAGCGTCGTCTCCATCTTCTTCATCTTATCGATGCTTCGTCGAATGGTCTGGAAGTTGGTCAACATCCCACCCAGCCAACGCTGGTTGATGAAATACATGTTGGCCCGCTTGGCTTCTTCTTCGAGGATTTCCGCAGCTTGCCGCTTCGTGCCGACGAACAAGACGGACTCTCCCGCTGCCACAAGGTCTCGGACGAAGGCATAGGTCTGCTCCATCCGCGAGAGGGTTTGTTGAAGATCGATGATATAGATGCCGCTGCGTTCGCCGAATAGAAACTTCTTCATCTTGGGATTCCAGCGGTTGGTCTGGTGCCCGAAATGAACGCCTGCTTCTAACAACTCCTTAATCGCCACTACTCCCATGCCTTCACCTCCCTTCAAAGCTTGCAGAGCGCCCAAACATGGGGCGAGGGAATCGCTTCCCTTAATCTCAAGCCGCGCAGCGTATCGACGCTGATGGTTATTTTATTGAATGGGGCGGTTCTCGCTGTATGCCAAACCCAACCCCCTATCTGACCCAGACCGGGGACGCTACCATAGTCCTGCGGAGGTTTCAAGCTACCTTTGCGCTAAGATCGATAACTTGCATTAATACGGACATAGTCATACGAGAGGTCTGTTGTCCACATGTGGGCATGGGCGCGCCCCTGCCCAAGCTGGACGGTGATCGTAAACTCCTTCCGTTTGAAGACCTGCGCGATCTTCTGCTCCGCTTCCAGTCCCATTCCTATCCCGCGTTGTACCATGACGATGTCATCGAATCGCACCGTCACTTTGTCAGGATCGATCGCAACGCCCGATCGTCCGATGGCAGCCATGACCCTTCCCCAATTGGCATCCTCCCCAAACAACGCGGTCTTGACCAGATTTGATGTCGCAATGGTGTCTGCGACTCGTTTTGCCGCCGCCGTCGTGCTGGCTCCCTGCACTCGAATCGTGACGACCTTGGTGACCCCTTCTCCGTCGCGACAGATCATGAGAGCCAATTCCTGCGCGGCATCAGTCAAGAGTCGCTCGAAGTCGCGATAGGGCTTGGTATCTTGTTGAATCGGTCGGTTTTTGGCCAGGCCATTCGCCAGACAGAGAACTGTGTCGTTCGTGCTGGTATCGCCATCCACCGTCATGCAGTTGAAGGATTGATTGGTTGCCGCTCTCAATGCCTGCTGGAGGGCAGCCGGGGCGATCGCTGCATCCGTCGTTAAATAGGCCAGCATAGTGGCCATATTCGGATGGATCATGCCGGAACCCTTGGCCATGCCGCCGATGGTGACGACGCGACCGCCGATGGGTCTTTGTACCGCGACGGTTTTAGGCTTCAAGTCCGTGGTTAAAATCGCCTGTGCGGCTTGCTCACTTCCTGAAATACTGAGACGTGCGATCAAGGTTGGGACGGCCGTGGTGATGCGATCAATCGGCAGCATACGACCGATCACGCCGGTCGACCCCACGAATACCTGGTGCGTGGGAATGGAGAGCTGTTGTGCCACGGCCGTCGCCATTGCCTTCGCCGCCCCCAGCCCTTGTTCACCCGTGCAGGCATTGGCATTTCCGCTGTTGACGATGATGGCTCGCCCGCGACGCGACCGAAGATGGCGCCGATCCAGGAGCACCGGTGCGGCCGCAACACGATTCTTTGTGAAGACTCCGGCGATCGGCCCGCTGACGTCGGAGACGCAGAGGGCCAAATCGAGCAGGCCTGATTTCTTGATCCCACAATGGATTCCAGCGGCTTGAAACCCCAGCGGTGCAGTGATACCCACGGTCTTTGATTTCATAAGATGATGCGCAGCGTACGGGACGGCGGCTTGCGGCGATGGTTGAATGGTTGCAATTATGGGTAACTGCCGGGAGCCGTCAGCCCTGTTTCCTCAGGAATACCGAGCATGAGATTCATGGCTTGAATGGCCTGACCGGCAGCCCCCTTGACGAGGTTGTCGACCGCCGCCACGGTGACGACCCAGCCGGCCCGTGAATCCACGTACACGCCGATGTCGCAGTAATTGGTTCCCTTAATGTAACGCGGATTGGGCGTCACGTCTTCGAAGAGCCGAATGAACCGTTCCCCTTTGTAGTGCTCTCGGTATAAGGCTCGAAGGTCAGGCAGTTGCATGTTCCGCGTCAGTTTACAGTATGCCGTACTCAGGATCCCCCGGTTCATCGGTACAAGATGGGGCGTAAATGTCACGGTCACGGAACCGACGGTGCCCATCAGTCCGGAAAGTTCCTGTTCAATCTCGGGAATATGGCGATGTTGGCCGATTTTGTAGGGCTCTAAGGATTCATGCGCTTCTGGAAAATGGTAGGCCAGGGCCGGACTCCGTCCCGCTCCTGAAACGCCGGACTTTGCATCGATCACAATGGTCTCCGGTTGCACGAGTCTTTCGGCGAAAAGGGGTGCCAATTGGAGGACTGCGGCCGTGGGATAACATCCGGGCGAAGCAACGAGTTTCGATGTGGTGATGGCGGTTCGATGGAGTTCCGGCAATCCATATACCGCGTCTCGGAGCAAATGTGGATGGCTATGCGAAGTGTGATACCACTTCTCGTAGGTGCCGGCGTCTTTCAGCCGATAATCCGCGCTAAGATCGACGACAGGTTTGCCTGCTTTGATACAGGCCGCAACGGGGTCCAGCGATTTTGTATGGGGCAGCGCGAGAAAAACGGCGTCCGCTCGCTCCGTCAGGGCTTCCGGCGCCAAGGCTTCAAATTGACGGTCGATAATTCCCTTGAAGCTCGGAAATACGGATGAAACCGACTGGCCCGCGGACTTTTCCGACGTCACGGCAGCGATGGTGAAATAAGGATGGGCTGCCGCAAGGCGAACAAGTTCCGCACCGGCATATCCGCTGGCTCCGGCAATGGCGATTCGAAATGTTTTATTCATGGGCTACCATCGATGTCTTGGACCACCATCCACGCTCATAAGGATGGCATAAAAAAGGGGAAGGCGTGGAGCCTTCCCCTTGTCGAATCGTCGGCCCCGGTCCCTAGCGCTTGGAGTATTGGAACCGCTTGCGCGCGCCCTTCTGTCCGTACTTCTTGCGTTCCTTCACGCGAGAATCCCGAGTGAGCAATCCTTCTTTCTTCAGGGGGCCGCGGGTTGCCGGAGTCATCGCCACGAGCGCTCGCGCAATGGCGTGACGGAGGGCGCCGGCTTGTCCGGTCGGGCCACCGCCATAGACGGTCGCGCTGATTGAGTACTTCCCCATCAGGCCGGCCATTTCAAGCGGGAGCTGGATAATTTGCCGGAGGGTGAGACGAGGAAACGCCTTCTCCAACGGCTTGTCGTTCACGGTAATATCGCCTTCGGTGCCAGTGACCCAGGCTCTGGCCACTGCGCACTTTCTCCGTCCCGTTGCGTATTGTGTCACCACTGCCATACGACTCGTCTCCTTCTGTTTGAGGACATGGCTCCGGCAGGATGCTGAAGAAGTCCGCCGTCGGCGTTCCCGCATTGCCGAAGCGGCTTCGCGAGGCAGATCGCATCGCTCAGAGGCTCAACGTACCGAAGCGTATGCCTCGCCTCTTCACTCGCTGCGGACCGCCTGTTTGGGCATCCTGAAGTTATTCTTGCGTTAGCACCATACGAAAAGTTTCCGCCATAATTGTCGGCATCAACTGAGTTTTTCCGCAACCTGCTAGAGAGAAATAGATTGGGGACGTTGGGCCTGATGGGGATGATCGGACCCGACATACACGCGGAGCTTCCGCGCCATGCCATTGCCAAGTGGGGTCTTAGGAAGCATGCCCTTGATCGCTTTGGTCAGGAGCTGCGTCGGGTCTTTCCGAAACACGTGCGCGGCGGAGGCGGTTTTCAACCCTCCCGGATACCCTGTATGACGGTGGTACAGTTTGGTGTCCATCTTGTCGCCGGTCAATTGAATCTTCTCCGCATTCACGATGACCACATGATCACCCATATCGACATTCGGCGTGAAGGTCGGGCGATGTTTCCCCCGTAAGATGCTCGCGACTCGAGCCGCCAACCGACCTAGGGTTTTCCCCTCAGCGTCCACCAGATGCCAGGTTTCTTTTACTTGAGTCGGATTTTCGAAATACGTCATCATCGTGTTCTCCACCGTTGCAATGTTGCCGGTCGTTTGAGAGTTAGACTTCTTGGGCCCCGATATTCTTCGTTTCCAGTTTGGACAGCCACGCATCCAGATTCTGACCACTGCGTCGCGTCCACACGTCCTGCGTCACATAAATCGGCGCGCGGCAGCGGAGCGCCAAGGCAAACGCGTCGCTCGGCCTGGAGTCGATGGTGCGCACGACTCCCTTGTTTTCGAGGAAGACGGTTGCATAGTAGGTGCTGCTCTTGACATCCGTGAGGACCGCTCGTTCCATCTTGACGCCGAGGTGTTCGCCGAAGCTCTTGATCAGATCGTGGCTCATCGGTCGTGGCGTCGTCGAGGTATCCAGGGCACGTCTGATCGCTTCACCTTCCGATGCTCCCACCCATACCATGAACAGGTCTGACGCGCCGTCGGCTCGGGTCAGGACGACGATCCTCGTGTCCGTCGTCGAGTCTTCTACGACTCGATTGACCTCAAGTTGTATCAATGGTTCGGTCGTTTGAGGCGCGTGCTCTTCCATATCACAATCACGAGAGTATGTCAGGAGTCCAGCTTTCCGAAGTCTTCGGGCTTCAGGTTTTCCAGCCACTGATCGAGTTCTTCCGAGCTCTGCTTCCGAATCACGGACTCACTCGCAAAAATCGGAGCTTGGGTCCGAAGCGCAAGGGCGATGGCGTCACTTGGACGTGAATCGACGGTATACTCCGAGTCTGCGTAGGTCAAGTGAACTTTGGCAAAGTAGGTATGTTCATTGAGGTCTGTAATCACCACACTAATGACCTTGGCATTGAACGCATCCAAGTAGGCTTTCATAAAATCATGAGTCATAGGGCGGGGAGGGGCGACGTTCTCAATCGCCAGACTGATCGAACTGGCTTCCGATTTTCCGACCCAGATCGGAAGCATTTCCGATTGATCCTCGTCTCGGAGAATGACGATATACGCATTGTTGTAGGGGTCAAACATGAGCCCCTTGACCTGCATCTGCGTGATCATCTATGGACGATACCCTCTCCCTCGCATTATTTATGCGTGCACGGCAAAACGCGACACCCTAGCATTTTCGGATTCTCGATGTCAACGAACCCAGCGACAATGCAAGGGAAAACTTGACGCGCACTGCTAAAACTTCTTCCGTAAGGGCTACTGAAATCAGCTGGTCGGCGGGCGATAGTTCTCGGCAACCTTTGACGAATCGACCTGTTCTCCCAGTTTCAGGAAAGCTTTCATCTGTTTACGAACCAGTTCACGGCCGCTCTCATCGCCGAGATTGACTTGATATTCATTGATGACCATCACCCGCATGCCTTCCCACTTCTTCCAGCAGCTTGTGCAGACTTTGCTTTTTACTTCAGACTCAAGCTTACCAAGAAACAGAGGGGCTGTGATAGCTTCACCGGACTGACCGCATGTCACACAAAAAACCTCTGCCATGTCCATCAGCTCCTTTTGCTGTTGCGTCAAGTTAAACGATCAAATGCTGAAAGCGATTCAACTTTCAAATTTTCATATTACATATTTGAGCAGCATCTTATCAGAGAAGTTCCAGTGAAGAAAAGATCAGGCTCGCACGCGCTTCTTTTTCTCAATCAACATGGAAAAGATTGATACTTATTATGCAGCCTTTTCCTGCTTGATCTGGTCCATCTGCATCTGTATAACTAAGACATAGTTGGTCTTAGTTATATGGCGCTTTACGCTTCCAGGGTTGAATATGGGCTGCACTGCCTCCTTTTTCTCGTCGGCCGGTCAGGCTCGGTGAAAGCGAACGTCGCGGACCTGGCGAAGTTGCAAGGCATCTCACCAACTTTTGTCGCCAAACTGTTCACTAAAATGAAAAGGGGTGGCCTGGTTACGGCCAGCGAAGGGGCAGGCGGCGGGTACATGCTGGCACGTCCACCGGAAGAGATCACGGTTTGGGATGCGGTCGCGGCCCTGGAGGGCAGCAAGGCGCTCTTCAAATGTACGGAAGTTCGCCTGAACTGCGCCTTGTTCGACGCCTCACCTCCGGCGTGGGCAAAGAAGGGCGTCTGTAGTATTCACGCAGTGATGCAAGAGGCGGAGCGCCGCATGCGACAAACACTCGATGCGTATACGCTTGCAGACTTGGCTCAGCAAGTCGAGCGGAAGGCGCCGAAGGAGTTTCTGAACGAGGTCAATGCCTGGTTCGAGCGGCCCCAGGCCCGCCCTGGTGAGCATCTCCATCGGAAGAGGTGATGTTTAGCTGATCACGCTGTTGTCTGAGGTAGTGTGCCGGAATCTGACGCTCCCTTTGTCCGGCCTTTTCAGAGCCGTTTCTGAAGGGGCGTACATAATCTCGATGTACATATCAGAAAGGATACAACGATGAAAAAACTGCTGTTGACCTGCTGGTTTGTGAGCTTCATGTCTAGTCCTCTTTTGGCACAGCAAGCTGAAGTCACGCCGCTGTTCTCAAAAGATCTTGTCGACATGCCCGGCAAAGAAGGACTGATGGTCACTGTCAATTTTCCTCCTGGTTCAACCGACTCAGTACACCGGCACAATGCGCATGTGTTCATCTATGTGCTCGAAGGCTCTATTGTCATGCAGGTCGAGGGAGGGAAACCTGTGACCTTGACGCCGGGACAAACCTTCTACGAAGGGCCGAACGATGTGCATACGGTGGGACGAAACGCGAGCGATACCAAGCCGGCAAAGTTCGTGGTGTTCTTCCTCAAGGACAAGCAGGCGCCGGTGCTGGTACCTGTCAAGTAGCTCTGGTTACAGGAGAAGTCTCTTTGTCGCACGAGGAGGGCAGTTTGAAGGCTTCGTCCCTCGGTCACGGGCGTAAGGACAAAAAACCGATATGAAGATCGTCGTCATTGGCGGCAGCGGGCTGATCGGCGCTCGGCTAGTCAGACAGCTCGATCAACGTGGGCATCAGGGCATACCAGCATCACCCGCATCGGGTGTCGACACGCTCACGGGCTCTGGACTGACAGCAGCGTTGAAGGATGCCCAGGTCGTTATCGACGCCACGAATCCAGCGTCCTTCGAGTCTGCCGCGGTCATGCATTTTTTTGGCACATCAACACGAAATCTCCTATCCGCTGAAGCAGGGACAACGGTGCAGCACCACATCGTGCTGTCGGTCGTCGGGGCAGACCGTATGGCGGACGTCGGCTATATGCGGGCGAAAGTGGCTCAAGAGCAGCTGGTCCAGCTCGGTCCGATGCCGTATACGATTGTTCGAGCCACGCAATTTTTTGAATTCATCAAGACGATCACCGACCTGGGCACTCAAGGCGCTACGGTTCGACTCCCTCCAGTGCTGATGCAGCCCATTGCAGCGGATGACGTCGTTGCCTTCCTGATCGAAGTGGCCGAACGCCCGCCATGCAACCGTACGATCGATTTAGCAGGACCTGATCGGATCCGCCTGGACGAAGTCGCGCGCCGTCTTTTGAATGGCGGCCAGGACTCTCGCGAGGTCCTGGCCGATCATCAGGCGCTCTATTTTGGCGGGAAGCTCAACGACCGATCGTTGGTGCCTGCCGGCCACTACTGCGTCGGCACGACCCATTTCCAAGACTGGCTCAGAAGCCAATCAGACAGAGACACGCCTTGCGCCTATCTAGATCGTTTCGGATAAAAAAGAGAAATAGGCGATCGTTATATTATGTGTAGTTCTCGACGCCGAGTGAGGGCGAGGTACTGCACGATCGCAGTCGGTACGTTTCAGCTCGCTGAGTCACGCAACGGATGCCGATTGACCCTCCGGTGTCGTCATGCTAAAAACACACCAGCTGCGAAGGGTAGACTTGTGCCCGGATGGCGGAACTGGCAGACGCGCCGGACTCAAAATCCGGTTCTCGCAAGAGAGTGGGAGTTCGACCCTCCCTCTGGGCACCAACAACATGATTGATTGAGCCGCATGGAGCACAGAGATTGTAAAGGAACCCCTGGGATATCGAATGTCAGGTTCGCCATCAAGTATCCTCTTGACAGGGACGTGCCATTAGCCTAGTTTCTGCATGTTTCTCAATGGTGTATGAGTAGGCTTCGATCTCAACCTGACCAACGAGTAATGAAGTGTTTCGGGATCATCGATAGAGTTCTTTCTTATTTAGGACGACTCGTCCATTTATTTAAGGAGGCAGCACATGCGTAAAGTGTTGGCGCTTGGGGCCGCAATACTTTGTGTCGGCTCTATGAATGTTGCAGTGGCTCAAGAGCGACTTCAGCAGTCTGGTGGCTCAGCAATGGGAGTCGGAACCGGGGTAGGCGATGTGTCTGGAAATGCAAACCGCGTTCAGGCTTTCGATCGAAATTCGTTTATCGATAGACTGTCTCTACCGGAAACCATCTATGGCCGTGTCCTGGCCATTGATTTTCCAGCCGCGAAAATGCATTTGGAAACCGGTGGAAGCTCCCATGATGAAGGCCGGGCGGGAGCTGGAGCCATGAGTTCGATGACGGTCTATTTTGACGAAAGAACCAGCCTGGATCAGATCAAAGTCTTAAATAGCGGCGATGATATCTCCCTCCAAGTGATTGAAGCGGTCACACCCAATCAGCAGTATGGGGTCGGCCGTAAGATCGTTCGGGAAGTCTATCTCTTGCGCGGCAATGAGCGACTCGCCGGATTTGGTGGTTTGGGCCAGCGCCCGAATCCCTCGACCGAGCGCGCCATTGAAACAAGCAGTGGCAGTATGACCGGAGGGGTGGCGGGATCCGTGTTGCCCGGCAAGATTACTGGGACCGTGGATACCACTGTCGGTGAGTACACCGGTTCGGCTCCATGCTGGAATTGTGAACCTCAACCAGGCTGGGGGTACAAAACAGTCACTCCGGAAACAAAGGTTCCCAACATATCCGACTACGGAACCGATCCGTCAAAGCCAAATTTGATAAAGGGATTTAACTAAGACAGTCTGAGTGTTTGGTTTTTGTGGAGGGGCGGCGTAATGATGCTGCCCCTCCTTTGTATGGCCGTACGCCTTGCTGAACTCACTTTCCCTTGATAGCGTAGAGTTAAGAAAGCGAACTTTGTCGTACCGAGTTATTGTCTATGGACGAACAGCTGACCCCTCCTTCATCCGATGTCGAACTTGATCTTCGCGGCGTGATTTGCCCCTATAACTTCGTGAAGACCAAGCTCAAGCTGGAGACCTTGAAGCAAGGGCAGGTGCTGTCCGTGCTTCTCGATGACGGAGATCCCATCCGCAACGTTCCTCGTAGCGTCGAGAACGAAGGCCATACCGTACTGTCTCGAGAGCGAATCGACCAGGCCTATCGGGTCTTGATCCGTCGAGAGGAGAACGACTGAGCGTGACGCACGCCGTGGTCATCCGATTCTGTCCCATCTGTTCCTGCAAGAACGAGTGTCACGTCCCCTCCACGAGTAGGGTATAGTCTCTCAAGAACCTCACAAGCCGTTCCGCGAATGACGGACTCATTCGGTTTCGTCAAGTCGTAGGCCACAACCACAGGGCGGACGGGAGCGAGCTCGCCAAGGGTCTTCAGCGCGCGCGCGACCGATGTCTTTGTGCAGAATGCAACAGTCGGCACTTCCCGCTTCAGAGAAGTCAAAAGGCATCGGTCGATGTGTGAAGCTCGATTCGGCAAATGTCCAAGAAAATAGAAGGAGTCGCAGGAGAGTCCTGCGGCAGTCAGAGCCGCGATAATCGCAGAAGGACCGGGGACCGGAACCACGGGAATGCCATGCGCATGGGCAGCCGCGACGAGAAGCTGGCCGGGGTCGGCGACGAGGGGAGAACCACAATCCGATACTAATGCGATATGACCGCCTTGCTGTAACCGTTGCAGAAGCACCGCCGCTTTTTCTTGAAGGTTTCTGGGTCCGTAGCTCGTCACGGTGGCCTGAATGCCGTGATGCGTCAGAAGTCGTTGCGTCACTTTTGGATCTTCGGAGGCGATCAGGTCTACCTTGCCGAGGATCTCAATGGCGCGCACGGTTACATCGTCGGGATGTCCGATGGGCACGGCGACCACGTAGAGTGTTCCGCTCTGATGGAGCCGATTGATCGAAGTCATTGCAGCACCGACGTTTTGTTGACTCTGTTTGGTCCGCATCGATATAATTTCACGCTTCTCTTGTCGGCGCGAGGTTTCGAGTCACCGCAGGGGCATTCCCGATGGCAGCCGTTTGTTTCATGGTCACCATGGTTCTCTACTTTGCGGCGACGGTGTCGTTTCTTGCCTATTTACTGCGACGTTCCGAAGCCTTGTCGAATGTGTCATTAACGATTACGGCGGCCGGCTTCCTCTCGCATACCATCGGTCTCGTCATTAGAATAGTCGAGGTCTCAACTTCGGCGCCGCCCAGCTTTTCGGACGCCCTTTCGTTTTTCTCTTGGATGATCATTCTTGTGTTCGTGGTCGTTGAGTTTCGCCATCGGATCTATGTGCTGGGGTCCTTCATGGTGCCCTTGGCCTTAGTCTCCTTGGTCTCGTCTGCTGCCCTTCCGGAAACGGCCCCCACGCTTCAGCCTGTGTTCAAGACCTTATGGTTTCATGTCACGCTCAGCATGTTGGGAACGGTGGGATTTACCGTTGCCTTCGTGGCAGGAGTGATGTACCTGATTCAGGATCGACTCCTCAAGTCGAAACAGTTCAACGTTCTCTACAGCAAGCTGCCGGCGCTCGACTTTCTCGACCATCTCAATCAGCAATCCATCGTCTTGGGATTTCCCTTGCTGACCCTGGGAATTGTCACGGGAGCCATTTCGGCTGAGTTTGCGCGCGGATCCTATGTCAGTTGGAACTCCGAGCAAATCGGGGCGCTGGTCACCTGGGTCTTTTATTTCGTCGTGTTGCTTGGACGGTTGACCGTCGGGTGGAGGGCGAAGCGCGCGGCCTACCTGACGGTCATCGGGTTCGCCTGCGTCATTCTCACATTGGTCGGCGTGGTGCTGAAAGAAACCTAGGGCCTGGTCACTCTATGCGGTTGATAGTCACATGCATCTGATCGTCGTCGGGTTGAGTCACAAGACGGCTCCGGTCGAAATCCGAGAGCGTTTGGCGGTTCCCGAAAGCCGTCTTGGCGAGGCGCTCACTCGCCTCTGTTCGTATTCCGGAGTCAAAGAAGGCGTCCTGCTCTCGACCTGCAATCGCGTCGAGGTCTATTCGGTTGTCGATGATGTGGAAGCCGGCTATGGGCGCATTCAGGAGTTTCTTGCCGACACCCATCTGTCGTTGTCTTCCGAACAGTTGACCCCGCACCTCTATTGGCATACCGGCGATCGAGCGATCGGTCACTTGTTCAGAGTCGCAGCCAGTCTTGATTCGATGATCATCGGGGAATCTCAAATCTTGGGACAACTCAAGAATGCGTTCGAAGTGGCGCTGACCCATAAGACGACCGGGGTGATCATGAACAAGGTCGTCAAGAAGGCCATCTCGGTGGCCAAACGGGTGCGGACCGAAACGAAAATTTCCGAAATGGCGGTCTCGGTCAGCTATGCCGCCGTCGAACTGGCCAAGAAGATCTTTTCGGATCTTCACGAGAAGACGGTGCTGTTGGTCGGCGCCGGTGAAATGGCGAAGCTGGCCGCGCGCCATTTGATCGCCCATGGTGTGGGACATGTGCGCATCACGACGAGGACTCCGCAACATGCGGTCGATCTAGCCGAGAAGTTCGGCGGCACGGCTGTTCCATTCGATCAGTTCAAGGACGACATGGCCTCCGCGGATATTGTGCTGGTGTCGACGGGCGCGGCCCATTATCTTGTCGGCGCCGAGGATGTGCATCGCGCGGTCGAAGAGCGCATGAACCGTCCGATGTTCTTGATCGACATTTCGGTTCCGCGGAACATTGATCCGGCTGTTCGCCATGTCGACAATGCGTTTCTCTTCGATATTGACGACCTGAAACATCGCGTCGAACAGAACCGAGCCGAGCGCGTGCAGGAAGCGGAGAAGGCCGAGCGGATGGTTTTGGAAGAAGTGACCACTATGCTGGATTGGATGAAATCCTTGGAGGTCACGCCGACGATCGTCGCGCTCAGAAACCACGTCGACGACCTGAAGCGGGCGGAAGTCGACAAGGTGCTCGCGCGATTGCCGCATCTGTCTCCTCAGGACCGCGAAGTGGTTGAAGGCCTGGCGTCTTCGATCGTCAATAAAATGATTCATCGCACCATGGTCACCCTCAAGGCTGAAGTCAATTCTTCGAACGGCCCGGCGTTTGTCGAAGCGGCACGTCGATTTTTCTCTCTCGACCGGCACGCGGCGCCTATTCAACAGATCGAAACCTATCGCGAGTCGCCGCGGTGTCATACGGAGAATCCGGCGGAATCGGATGCCGAGGATCCGGTTTCGGAAGCAGCAGTCCATAAACGAACCCGCTGATGGGCGGCTAACGAAAAGAGCTTCAACGTGTCGGTACAGAACGGCCAACGCTCAACCTTGGTGCTGGGGACGAGAGGGAGCAAATTGGCGCTTTGTCAAAGTGAATGGTTTCAGTCCAAGGTGCAGGAAGTGGTCCCGGAGGTCCGGGTCGTGCTGAAGAAGATTCAGACATCCGGCGACAAGATCATCGATGTGCCGTTGGCAAAAATCGGGGGAAAAGGTCTGTTCGTCAAGGAAATCGAGGACGCGTTGCTCGCCGGCGAGATCGATTTCGCGGTGCACAGCATGAAGGATGTTCCAGCGCAATTGCCCGACGGGCTCGACATTCTCTGTATCCCTCCGCGTGAGGATGCTCGCGATGCCCTCGTCAGTCGTGCCGGGCACTCATTCCAGGACCTTCCATTCGGCGCCAGCATCGGGACCGCCAGCCTTCGACGCCAAGCGCAACTATTACAGGCCCGGCCGGACTTGAAGATCGCGATGCTGCGTGGAAACCTGGATACGCGGTTAAAAAAGCTCAAAGAAGGCCAATTCGATGCCATCGTTTTGGCCGCTGCCGGCCTGCATCGGTTGGGGTGGTCTCAGACCATCACGGAATATCTTTCCCCCATCCTCAGCCTGCCTGCGATCGGACAGGGCGCCCTTGGGATCGAAGGTCGGGCGAGTGATGCATTCGTGCGTTCCGTCTTATTCCGACTCAATCATCAGGCTACCCAAACGACTGTGACCGCAGAGCGGGCCTTCTTGTACCGTCTCGAAGGGGGCTGTCAGGTGCCGATCGCAGCCCACGCCACCCTGTCCGGTGAGCAGGTAATCTTGGATGGCCTTATCGCCACGGTCGACGGGAAGACCGTCCTTCGCGACCAGATTGAGGGGTCAGGTCAGCAGGCATACGTTCTTGGCGTTCAATTGGCTGAACGACTGCTGACTCGGGGAGGGGACAAAATTCTCCGAGAGATTTACGGATCAGTGTGAACATGGTACGACGAAACAAGGGGAAGGTCTATTTGGTCGGAGCTGGTCCGGGAGATCCTGGTCTGTTGACCCTTCGAGGAAAAGAGTGTCTTGAGCAGGCTGACGTGGTTCTCTACGATTATCTCGCCAATCCTACCCTCCTTGCCCACGCTCGAGATCATGCAGCGCGGGTGTATGTCGGACGGAGGGGCAAAGGCACCTACCCTGAACAGGAAGCGATCAATCGTCTATTGATTGAACAAGCGAGCGCAGGCAACGTGGTCGTGCGGTTGAAGGGAGGCGATCCGTTTGTCTTTGGGCGGGGAGGAGAGGAAGCGGAAGCGCTCGCGTCGGCCGGGATCAAATTCGAAATCATTCCTGGAGTGACCGCCGCTGTGGCCGCTCCTGCCTATGCCGGTATTCCGGTGACCCATCGGACAATGGCATCGACCTTGACGATTGTCACCGGACATGAAGATCCGGAAAAGCCTTCCACGACCCTGGATTGGTCACGGCTGGCGTCAAGCCAAGGGACGGTCGTCTTTCTCATGGGTATGAAAAATCTTTCGACGATCGCCGCAACGTTAATGGCTGAAGGGCGAGCCGGGTCGACTCCAGTGGCAATCATTCGATGGGGAACGAGAGTCTCGCAGCGGACCATTATCGGCACGTTGGCGGACATTGTTGAGAAAGCGGAGTCCGCGCACATGGAGCCGCCGGCCGTCATTGTCGTGGGGGAGGTCGTTCGACTTCGGTCGAAGCTCAACTGGTTCGAACAGCGCCCGCTCTTTGGAAAACGGGTGCTCATGACGCGCGCGAAAGAACAGGCCGGTGAGTTGGCCGCCCGGCTGGCCGGCTATGGCGCGGATCCCGTCGAGGCTCCGACGATCAAGATCGTTCCTCCTCCCGACTGGGCGCCTGTGGACCGCGCGCTTTCTGAGATCAGGACGTATGAGTGGATTATTTTTACCAGCGTCAATGGCGTGAGCCGTTTCATGACCAGGTTGTTCGCTCGTGGATTCGACGCGCGCTGCTTGGCCGGGCGGCAGCTATGTTGCATCGGGCCTCGCACCGCTCAGGAGTTGGAAAAGTTCGGAGTCAGAGCAGACCTGGTTCCGGAAGAATATCAGGCAGAAGGCGTATTGGTCGCGCTGAATCGGCAGGAGTTACAAGGAACCCGCATCCTGATTCCTCGGGCGGAAACGGCCAGAGAGCTCTTGCCGGACGAACTTCGCGCCGCCGGAGCGCATGTCGACGTGATCCCTGTGTACCGCACGCTCACGCCGGACGAGGATGTCGGGGGGTGGCGGCAGGAGCTCATGGATCATCGGATTCATGTGGTCACGTTTACAAGCTCTTCCACGGTCCGCAATTTTGTGACGATGCTTGGTGGCGCGGAAGCGATGAAGCCGCTCGTGCAATCCGTCGCGATCGCCTGCATCGGACCCATCACCGCCAAGACCGCAGAGGAATATGGTTTGGCGGTCTCGATCATGCCGGATGAGAATACGATTCCCGCGCTGGTGGATGCGATCGCCCACCATTATGAAAGCCGTGAGCAGGTTGTCACGGGAGCTCCGCAGTAGTGAACGCCCGCACGATGTGTGATGGCCTTATACAAGGAGGGAGAGCGAGATGGTTCCTGTAAAGTCGTTCATGATTCCACGAGAAAAGTTCGTGACGGTGCCTCGTGATACCGATACACAGACGGCCGCGCGCATTATGCGCGATCGCGGGATCGGCAGTTTGTTCGTGACCAACGACCGTGAGATCATCGGCATCATCACGGACACGGACATGATGCGCCGGGTGGTGGCGGCCGGGACCGATGCCACGAAGACCACCGTCGAGCAAATTATGTCGGCGCCCATCATGACGATCGAGGAAAGCAAGACATTGTTGGATGCAAACGATCTCATGGCGCAGTCACACCTCCGACATTTGGGAGTGACGCGTGACGGGAAGTTGGTCGGGGTCATCTCCGTTCGCGACCTCGTCGTGTTCTTGACGAACCTTCCACGAAAGTAAGGGGTAGTCATGGGGTTTCCGATCCAGCGCCTCCGACGCCTGCGGCAACATGAATCGTTGCGTCGACTGGTGCGTGAAACGACGCTGTCTCCGTCGGATTTTATCTATCCGCTGTTCGTGGTCGAGGGGCAGGGGCGCCGCGAAGAGATTGCGTCGATGCCGGGCCAATTTCGGCTTTCCATCGATTTGTTGGTCAAAGAAGCGGGAGAGATTTTAGCCTTGGGGATTCCGGCCATCATTCTTTTCGGCATTCCCGCGCGCAAAGACGAACGTGGCAGCTCGGGATGGGACCCCAACGGCATTGTGCAGCGGGCGATCAAAGCGGTCAAACAACAGGTGCCGGGATTGCTTGTGATCACGGATGTCTGTATCGACGAGTATACCGACCATGGACATTGCGGAATCGTCAAGGATGGAAAAGTTCTCAATGATGAGACGCTCGAATGCCTCACGGTGATGGCCCGCACCCATGCCGAGGCTGGAGCCGATATGGTCGCGCCGTCGGATATGATGGATGGTCGTGTCGCCGCGATCAGACGCGAGTTAGATCGTTCCGGGTTCTCTGAGCTGCCGATTCTGGCCTATGCCGCCAAGTTTTCCTCTTGTTTCTATGCCCCGTTTCGCGATGCGGCGTTTTCCAGTCCTCAATTCGGCGACCGACAGTCCTATCAGATGGACCCGGCGAATGCGCGCGAAGCGCTTCGCGAGATCGATCTCGATATCGAAGAAGGCGCCGATATCGTCATGGTCAAACCGGCGTTGCCGTATCTGGACATCATCGCGCTGGCTCGCGCTCGGACGCTCCTCCCGCTCGCGGCGTATCAGGTGAGCGGCGAGTACAGTATGATCAAGGCGGCAGCGAGGGCGGGGTGGCTCGATGAGTCCCGGGCTATGATGGAATCGCTGTTGGCAATCAAACGGGCCGGAGCCGATCTGATCCTGTCCTACTTTGCCAAAGACGCCGTCAAACTGCTTCGCTGACCGACGATGAACGTGACCCACGGATATTCGGGCGAGGTCGTGCGGCCGTATCCGGTTGGAACCATCGGGAATTTCGACGGGCATCATCTCGGTCATCATGCGCTCTTGAAACGGGTGGTGGAGACGGCGCGCAGTGCCCATGGAACGGCTGTCGTTCTGACGTTCGATCCTCACCCCGTGAAAATCCTTGCCCCTCACGTTGACCTGCGGTTCTTGACGAGCGAGGAAGAGAAACGTGCTCATTTTGAACGGGCGGGGATCGATGAAGTGGTCTCCCTGGATTTTACTCACGCGTTTGCCGCATTCTCCCCGGCGATGTTCGCTGAACAGGTGCTTTCCAAAGGGCTCGGACTCAAAGAAATCTTTGTCGGACAACATTTTGTCTTCGGGCACAAGCGGGAAGGGACCATCGGCGATTTGATCGCGCTCGGCAAGCGATTCGGTTTCACCGTCCACCCGACTCCTCCCGTGATGATCGATGGAGGAGTGGTCAGCTCGACGAGAATCCGGCGGCTCATCATTTCCGGTCAGGTCGATCACGCGGCTGTCTTGCTCGGCCGGCACTATGCGTTGAGCGGCGTCGTCTCTCCCGGCGAGGGGAGAGGGCGCACGTTGGGATGTCCGACCGCCAACCTCCGGTTACCTCCGGACCGCGTGGTTCCTGCCGACGGGATTTATGCCTCTGTCGCAATCCTAGGCCAGGAGCGATATGATTCGGTTGCCTATATCGGTACAAGACCGACCTTTGATGGTGGTGAGCGTGGATTGGAAGTATCCCTCCTGGATGGGGCCTACGAGTTGTATGGACGCACGCTCACGGTTGAATTCATCGGTCGTATCCGAGGCGACGCGCAGTTCGATAGCGGAGAAGCGTTGAGCCGACAAATCGCGGCCGACGTGGATTCTGCGAGAGATATTCTCCGTCGATATCATGAGACAATCGGAAGGCGATGAGTTCTTGCAACCGCTCGTAAACGGATCCATCCATGCAACGGCCTGGCCCCCGCTGCTGCATCAGGTCGTTCGAACGGTTCGGTCCAGAAGCCTCTTTCAGCGCGGACAGCACATCGTGGTCGCCATCTCGGGTGGCCCCGACTCCGTCGCCTTGCTATCGATCCTGCACCACCTTCGATCAAGTTGGGCGCTGACCCTATCAGCCGTTCATTGCAATTATGGATTACGAGGGGCTGAGTCCGAGGGGGACCAACAATTTGTGAAGGCATTTTGCCAAGAGCTCGGAGTTTCTCTCCATGTTCGACGGGTTGACTTGCAGCTCGATGGGCGCAGGACCTCCTTGCAGGCGGTGGCGCGTGACTTCCGCTATCGAGTGATGCAGGAGATTGCTGAGCAATGTGGAGCCGATCGCATTGCCGTGGGCCATACGGCGAATGACCAGGCTGAGACAGTGTTGCTCTGGATGCTTCGTGGCGCGGGACCGACCGGTCTGTCCGGCATGCCGGCATTCCGGGATCACAATATTATTCGGCCTTTGTACGACACCAAGCGGCAGGAAATCCTGACGTATCTTCGCACAACTGGGTTGTCGTTTCGGGAGGATTCCAGCAATTTCAAGCCGCATTACTTGCGGAACCGGGTGAGGACGGAGGTCATTCCGGTTCTGACTCAGTTGGTCCAATCGAGTGTCGACGCACTCTGTAGGTTCGCAGAGATCTGCAGGGAAGACGATCGCTACCTGGATCAGCAGAGTACCGCCCTCTCTTCTCCGGCCCTGAAACAAGAATCCGACGGAGGATGGACGATCGATCGCGGTTGTTTTCTGGAGCTTCCGCGCGCCCTTCAACGGCGATGCATCCGAAACCTCTTTCGACGGAATGATGCCCAATTTCGCTCACCCAGTCTCCGAACGGTTGATCGCATCATTCGCCTGGCCTCAGGGAAGGGATCCGGTTCAAGTCTCGATGTGAAGGGGGGACATGTTCTTGTCGGTGATTGCCATCTACGGTTTGTTCCGCTTCAAGCACGAGAAATTTCCCATGCCGGACAACCGCATGACCGATGTCAGGAATTCTTATCTGTGCCGGGAGAGCTCATATGGTCTGGAACGGGTCAACGTCTTCAGGTACAACAGCAGGCACGTACCCGGATGTGTGCTCCTCTCGGAAAGGATCGGATTCTGGTGGATGCAGATCGCGTGTCTCAGCCGCTGGTGGTACGGAACTGGTTGCCGGGAGATCGATTCCATCCCTCCGGGATGGGAGGACATTCGAAAAAAATTCAGGATTTTTTCACCGATCTGAAGGTGCCGATTGCCGCCCGATCGCTCGTCCCCCTGGTGGTGGCTCCCGAGGGAATTCTCTGGGTCGTCGGCTATCGACAGGATGAACGCTGGGCGCCCACTGCCGCTACGAAACGCTGTCTATTCTTTACTTCTGAAAATCTAGCGTGAACGGAAGGAACTGAGCGAGATGGAACGTATGTTTGGACGCCCGATCGTGACCCAGGAGCAGATGCGGGGCCGGATCCGCGAGCTGGGGCGACAGATCAGCGCCGACTATGCCGGGAAGGATCTTGTGCTCGTCGGCGTGCTCAAAGGGGCCTATGCGTTTTTTGCCGATTTGGCACGAGCGATTCGAATTCCCGTGCGGGTCGATTTTATCATTGTGACGAGCTATGGAACGCAGACGAAGACCTCTGGGAAGGTCAAGCTTGTGACCGAGTTGACTGAAAAGATCAAGGATAGGGATGTGCTCCTGGTTGAAGATATCGTCGATTCCGGATTAACGGTTCAATATCTCACCAAGACGTTGGCCAAGCAGAAACCGAGAAGCATCAAGGTCTGTACCTTGTTGAGTAAACCAGAACGCCGCGTCGTCGATGTCCCGCTGCAGTATGTCGGGTTCAGGATTCCGAACCAGTACGTGGTAGGGTACGGACTCGATTACCAGCAACAGTACAGGAACCTTCCGTACCTCGCCGTTCTCGACCAGCCGAATCAGCACGAGGAGTAGAGTTTTCTTATGAGCTGTTGGCAATTTGCGTAAGGCTATGCTAACATCATCACGATTTCTACATACGTGGCGTTCAATGCTATCGCGAAGGAGAACTGGATGAATTCCCGGGTCAAGAACTTGCTTTTCTGGGTGGTGGTCGGCTTGTTCATGATTCTCCTGTTTAATCTGTTCAGCGTGCCGACTCACGCGCCTGAAGAAGAAGTGATATTCAGCGATTTTATGGCCAAGCTCGATAAGGGTGATTTTGAAAAGGTCATCATCAAGGGCAATCATATCAGTGGGGTCCTGAAGGACAAGACTCGCATCCGTACCTATTCGGCTGATTACCCTGATTTTGTGAAGGTCCTTCGTGAAAAGGACGTTCAGATTGAGGTGAAGCCACCGGACGAGAGTCCGTGGTACATCACGTTCCTGGTTACATGGGGACCATTTATTCTGTTCCTTGGCCTCTGGTTTTTCTTGATGCGTCAGATGCAAGTCGGTGGGAACAAGGCTCTGTCGTTCGGGAAGAGCCGCGCCCGCATGTTGACGGAGGAACGAAAGAAAATCACATTTTCAGATGTAGCCGGTGTTGATGAGGCAAAAGAGGAAGTTCTTGAAATCATTGAGTTTCTAAAAGATCCCCGTAAGTTTCAAAAACTTGGTGGGCGCATACCGAAGGGTGTGCTGGTCGTCGGTCCTCCGGGGACAGGAAAGACCTTGTTGGCAAAGGCGATAGCCGGAGAAGCCGGAGTACCGTTCTTCAGCATCAGTGGTTCTGATTTCGTGGAGATGTTTGTAGGCGTCGGAGCCTCACGGGTCAGGGATTTGTTTGAACAGGGAAAGAAACATGCCCCCTGCATTATTTTCATCGATGAGATTGATGCGGTCGGTCGTTTACGGGGCGCGGGCCTTGGCGGTGGGCATGATGAACGGGAGCAAACGCTCAATCAGTTGCTCGTGGAAATGGACGGTTTCGACACGACGGAGGGGGTCATTTTAGTCGCGGCGACCAATCGCCCCGACGTACTTGATCCGGCCTTGCTGAGACCAGGACGTTTTGATCGGCAGGTGGTGGTCAATCGCCCGGACCTCAAGGGGCGGTCTGAAATCTTGAAGGTCCATACGAAAAAAGTTCCTGTCGCCACGAATGTCGAATTGGAAAAGATCGCCAGAGGAACTCCTGGGTTTTCAGGCGCCGATCTGGAAAACCTCGTGAATGAAGCGGCGCTGTGGGCGGCTCGCCAGAACAAGAAGGAAGTCGAAAATATAGACTTCGAGATGGCGAAGGATAAGGTCATGATGGGGGCCGAACGGAAGAGCATGATTCTCACCGATGAAGAAAAGAGAATTACCGCCTACCATGAAGCCGGCCACGCATTGATGGCGAAGCTTCTACCGGGGACGGACCCCGTTCATAAGGTGACGATCATTCCAAGAGGTCGGGCTTTGGGCGTGACGATGCAGCTGCCGACAGATGATCGACACAACTATTCCAAGGAATTTCTCTACAATACCTTGGCGATCCTTATGGGTGGACGCGTTGCTGAAGAGCTTGTATTCAAACATGTCACGACCGGAGCCGGTAATGATCTTGAACGTGCGACGGACCTTGCCCGCAAGATGGTATGTGAATGGGGTATGAGTGAGAAGTTGGGGCCATTGACCTTTGGGCAAAAGGAAGATTCGGTATTTCTCGGACGAGATTTTGCCACGAAACGAGATGTCAGTGATCAAGTTGCGCTTGAAATCGACTTGGAAATCAAGCGATTCGTCACGGAAAATTATGAACGCGCCAAGCGTGTGCTGACCGAGCAAATGACGAGTCTGAAGGCGTTGGCGGAGGCATTACTTGAAAAAGAAGTGCTCGACGCGCCGGAAATTGATCAGATTCTATTGCAATCCTCCTCTCAAACAGTTCCAGCCTGAGTCTCGTGCCAACGGCTCGCTTGCGTTGGCACCGTTGCCCCAGTAGTGCTGTGTATATGGTCCGCACTCTGTCTGATTCCTCCCAAGGAGCCGGAATGACGGTTTGCATGCTCATTTTATTGGTGGAATAGTTTGGATCGAGGCTCACCTCAGGCCCCCACGGGGCAACCGTGCTTTTCTGCTAAAGGGCGAGACATTCCTTACAAACGGCGTCCACTTGTTATGGGGGTCGTGAATGTCACGACTGATTCCTTCTATGATGGTGGGCGATATATCGAGCCTGAGCGAGCCATTGCGCATGCACTGGAACTTGTTGAGCAGGGGGCGGATATCATCGATGTCGGGGGAGAATCAACTCGGCCAGGCGCCGGTTCCGTTCGTGAAAAGGATGAACTGGCCCACGTCATTCCGGTCGTAAAAGGTCTGGCCCATCGTGTGTCGGTTCCAATTTCGATCGATACCACCAAGTCGCGAGTCGCTGAAGTCGCTCTGGATTGTGGAGCGTCGATCATCAACGACGTGAGCGCGCTGCGGCACGATCCTGCCATGGCGTCGATCATTGCCCGATTCGATGCGGGCGTTGTTCTGATGCACATGCAAGGGACTCCGCAAACGATGCAACAATCACCACGGTATTCCGATGTGGTCGGCGAAGTCGTGAGTTTTCTCGATGAGCGTGTGCAAGCGGCGCTCCGTGCAGGGATTGCCGGAACGAACATCGTGCTTGATCCTGGCTTTGGTTTTGGTAAGCTGGTGAACCATAACCTTCATCTTCTTGATGGATTATCTGCTGTCGCGGCATTGGACCGCCCCGTATTGGTTGGTCTGTCACGGAAGGCGTTTATCGGGAAGGTGGTTGGACGGCCTGTTGAACATCGAGAATGGGGGACCGCGGCGACGGTAGCGTTGGCAGTTGATCGCGGCGCTCACATTCTGCGTGTCCATGATGTCGCCATGATGATTGATGTCGTCAAGATGGCTGCCGCGTTGAATCCGCGCTGGTTTTGCCGGGAGGATCATGATGCGTAAATTATTCGGAACGGATGGTGTCCGAGGGGTCGCCAATCTCGATCCCATGACCAGTGAAATGGCGATGCAACTTGGACGGGCCGCCGCGCATATTTTCATGCGACGAGCGGGCCGCCATCAGATTGTCATCGGTAAAGACACTCGTATTTCCGGATATATGCTCGAGTCCGCGTTGATGGCAGGAATCTGTTCGATGGGAGTGGATGTGCTGCTGGTCGGGCCGATGCCCACGCCGGCGATCGCGTTCTTGACCAGGAGTCTACGGGCCGACGCAGGGGTGGTCATTTCGGCGTCGCACAATCCTTATCAAGACAATGGAATTAAATTCTTTTCAAACGACGGATTCAAGCTCCCGGACGAAGTGGAAGCGCGTATTGAAGAGCTGATCGTCTCGGATGAAATCAACCATCTTCGTCCGACGGCCGACCTTATCGGCAAAGCCTATCGTATCGATGATGCAGAGGGACGCTATATTGAATTTGCCAAGCGATCGTTGCCCAAAGACTTGGACTTTCAGGGGATCAAGCTCGTCGTCGATTGCGCGAACGGCGCGGCATACAAAGTGGCGCCGACGGTGCTCAGGGAATTGGGAGCCACGGTGGAAGTCATCGGAAATAAGCCGGACGGGATGAATATCAATGCCGGTTGTGGCGCAGTTCATCCTGAGTCGCTTCAGGAGGAAGTGCTCCGCCATAACGCCGATCTTGGAATCGCGTTGGACGGCGATGCGGATCGAGCCGTCTTTGTCTGCGAGCAGGGCAAGATCATCGACGGCGACCATGTGATGGCGGCTTTAGGCCTGGACCTTCATCGAAACGGGCTTCTCTTCAAGCAAACCTTGGTGGGAACCGTGATGAGCAACTTTGGGCTGGAATTGTCGATGTCGAAAGCGGGCATCACGCTGATTCGGACACCGGTCGGTGATCGATATCTGCTCGAACGAATGTTGGCGGAGGGCTATAACTTCGGAGGAGAACAATCGGGACATTTCATCTTTCTCGACCATAATACAACCGGAGACGGCCTCATCTCGGCCCTGCAGATCTTGTCATTGGTGAAGCGAACCAAAAAGCCGTTATCCGAGCTGGCGAAGGCGATGACGGCCGTACCGCAAGTGTTGGTGAATGTGCGAGTCACGAAGAAACCGGAATTGGAATCGATTCCCGACATTGATTGCGCCATCCAAGACAGCGAACGTCGCCTGAACGGGTGCGGGCGGGTTCTCATCAGATATTCCGGGACAGAGCCGCTGTTGCGGATCATGGTGGAAGGGGAACAGTCCACCATGGTCAAGGAAGTGGCTGAGGACCTTGCCAGGGTCGTACGAAAGCACATCGGCTGAGTCTTCCCTCCTCCCCGGTACATGAGGGAATCTCATGCTCCCGTTCCTCGCTGCAGCGTTTGTCCTCGGTCTCCTATCCGGGTCACAGCTCTCCTTTTTCCCGCTTTCCGTCATCGTGCTGTCGGCCGGCATCGCTGTGGGATTCAGCCTTCTCGAGCGAGCCGGTCATATCGATTCACGCTCCGCACTGCTCCTGTATTCTAGTTTCCTCTTAGGAGTAGTCTACTGGAGTCTTGCCACTCCAACGTCGGAACCTCGCCCGACGTCGCCGCCGCTTCAGGAGACGGTTCACGCCTTGATCAACGGACGGGTTATCGCTCCAGTCCAACACAGTGTGGGGCGCCAGACGATCTTGGTCCAAACAGATGAGCTTGGTTCTGAAGCGAAACGCGTGCGCCTTGTATGGCGTGACCCGGGTATCACGCTTCATCATGGCGACCATATTGCGTTTCGGGGAAAGCTGCATCGTCCAAGAGGGTCCTTGAATCCTGGTGGATTCGATTATGCTGCCTATGTGGAACGCCAAGGTGTCGACCGTATGACCACGGTGACCGGTGCTCAGGCGGTGACGTTATTGGATGCAGAGACCGCCGTGGCGTGGTGGAGCATATGGAACCGGATCGATCATTGGAGGACCTCGATACGTGCGGCAGCGCTCAACACCTTGAGCCAACCCACGCGAGGGCTGTTTCTTGGCATGATCATCGGTGAACGAGGCTATCTTGACCAAGAACTCCAAGATTGGTTCATGGTGACCGGAACAGTGCACTTGCTTTCGATCTCCGGTTCACATCTTGGGCTGGTTGCCATCGTGGCCTTTTGGTTGGCGAGAAAGCTTGTGCTTGGGCTTCCCTCTGCTCTCTTATTGACCCTCACTCGAACAGTCACGCCATCGAGGATTGCCATTCTATTCGCCTGGCCCACTGTCGCACTCTATGCACTGCTGGCGGGAGCCGAGTTAGCGACCATGCGGTCACTCGTCATGATCTCGCTGGCGATGATCGCAATGTGGCTGGGGCATGAACGCCATCTGGGGCATGCGATGGCGGTGGCCATCCTGGCGATTCTCTTCCATGATCCTCGTGCCATCTTTGATATCTCCTTTCAACTGTCCTTTCTGTCCGTACTCGCCATGGTCCGAATGATCATCATCACCGCATCGTCAGCAAACGCCGATGTGGCAGGGAGCGACAGTCGGCTGCGCGATCGCCTCATGAGCCATGCGCTCAAAGCACTGTTGATGAGCGGGGTTGTGACCGTAGCGACCTTGCCCCTGGTTGCACTCTATTTTCATCAGGTTCCCTGGATGGGCATCATGACCAATCTGATAGCTGTCCCGTTCACCGGGCTCATCTTGGTGCCGTTGGGCCTGTTTGTAGCTCTATGGACGATTATGACGGGAGCCGAGTCTTTGATCCTTGGCCCAGTGATGGAGCAGTTGTTCGGATTGATGGTTCTTGGATTGCAGTGGTGCGCTCGCTTCCCGGGAGGGGAGTGGCATGTGACCGCACCGTCAATACCAACGATCGCGTTATTTTACGTCGTATTATTCCTGACAAGCCTCCGGATACTCCCACGGCGCGTTCGAGTTGCAAGCGCCGGGCTGACGATCATGTTGATCGGTTGGTGGCTGAGTCCATCTGTATCGGACGCGGACGGCGATCGTTGGCGTGTCACATTCCTTGATGTCGGACAAGGAGACAGTGCTGTTGTTGAGTTGCCGGATGGTCGGACCGTGCTTATCGACGGCGGGGGGCGATATGAACGATTTGACATGGGGAAGAATGTAGTCGCGCCGTTTCTGTGGAGCCGTGGAATTCGTCATCTCGACCATGTCATCGGCACACATCAACAACTGGATCACGTCGGTGGGTTGATTTGGGTACTCCGACATATGTCGGTCGGACAGTACTGGAGTGGGGGGATAGAACGCTCTGAGAAATTCGTGGAAGAGCTTCAAGCAGTCATTCGTGATCGGCATATCGATCAACGTACCGCTGTGCGAGGACGAGACCTCTTGCAATCCGGGGGATGCCGCCTCAGCATTCTCAATCCACTGGAAACATCAGTGGCCCGTGAGTCGCCCCAGTTCCTTACCGGGACACTCTTGAACAATCTGTCCATTGTCTCGCGACTGCGGTGTGGAACCTACTCCATCCTTTTTGCGGCTGATATTGAAACGGCCGGTTTGAAGCGATTGAGCGAGGAAGCCCAACCGGTGACCGTCCTGAAAGTACCCCATCACGGGGCGCGTAGCTCACTCGATGTAGACTGGATTCAGCAACTTCGCCCACGATATGCGGTGATCTCAGTGGGTGCGGCGAATCCGTACGGACACCCGGTCGAATCGGTCCTGCAAGCGTATCGGGATCAGCACAGTACGGTCTTTCGCACGGATCATGACGGAGCGATTTGGGTCACAGGTCGGCTCTCAACATCCGAGCTCACGATGACTCGTATGCGAGACCTTCTCGTGCAACCTGTCGACTTTCCACGTTGCCGTTGGCGTTGCGAGTCTCTGAATTGGCGCCGCCTTTTCCTCCAATTCTCATAACGACATACCGTTCCCTTGTCGACTGCGTGGGACAGGAGCATTGCCATCATCGCCCTATGCGGATGGGTGGTTCTTTTCAGGCCGGCTTGATAGCCGCGATGGTCACTGGTTGGAAATCAGCGGTCAGCGTCGAGAGGGACTTGCACTTCTGTCCCATTCCCGTTAGAAGATTCGTCCATGGTACAGACCATTGAATGGAAAGACGGAGCTGTCCGTCTACTCGATCAGAGCCGACTTCCCGGAGCAGTGGTATTCCTCGACTGCCGGGACTACGAGGTCGTCGCGGACGCGATCCGCACATTGAAAGTTCGCGGAGCGCCGGCCATCGGCGTGACGGCAGCGATGGGGGTCGCCTTGGGCGCACAGGCCATCCAGGCAACTGACTACCCGACCTTTGCGCAGGCAGTCCTCGCAATCTGTGACAACCTGGCCGCGACCAGGCCGACCGCGGTCAATCTCTTCTGGGCCCTTGAGCGAATGAGGCGGAAGCTGGAGTCAGTGCGAGCTCAGCCGGTTTCGACGATCAAGCATGCCCTCACCTTGGAGTCTCAAGCGATACTTGAAGAAGACATCGCGCTCTGTAAGACCATGGGGCGCCATGGGGCTGAGCTGATCCGTGACGGACAGACAGTCCTGACCCACTGTAATGCTGGTTCCCTCGCAACGGCAGGCTATGGAACCGCGCTCGGTGTCATTCGCGCTGCGCATGAGCAAGGTAAGAAAATCAAGGTGATTGCTGATGAAACTCGTCCGGTGCTTCAAGGTTCACGGCTCACGGCTTGGGAGCTGATGCAAGATCAGATTCCAGTTACGTTGATCACAGACAACATGGCCGGTTCGCTCATGAGACAAGGGAAGATACATCTTTGTATCGTCGGAGCAGATCGCATTGCCGCGAACGGGGATGTGGCCAACAAGATCGGCACCTATTCCGTGGCGGTCTTGGCGAAGGCTCATCACATTCCGTTCTATGTCGCGGCTCCCTATTCCACCATCGATCTCAAGACGAAATCCGGAGATGAGATTCCAATCGAACAGCGAAATCCATCGGAAGTGACCACTATTCATGGCAGCCATCCGGTCGCGCCGAAAGACGTGATGGTCTACAATCCAGCCTTCGATGTCACCCCGGCTGAACTCATCACGGGCATCATCACCGAGCGAGGAGTCTTCAAACCGGGTGAGCTTGCGGCACGGTTTCAATCATTGTAGTGGGTACCCCTCGTCCATAGTTCTTGCCGATCCTGTCTTTGAATCTCTGTTGAGCGATCGTTGTATTTCTGATCGTCAATTCTTCGGATTTTCTTCGGCCGCTCACGCGATGGTGCTAGGCTGTGTTGCAGCCTATGTCTCTGTCATCGCTTCAGCCTTCCATCTCCGAAGTCCAGACCGCTCTTCCACGGGACCTCACGCTTCCGCCGACAGCGACGGCCGCGCTGTGGCAAGGCCACAGGATGGAAGCCATCAAACTGGTTCGTCTGGAACGGAAGATGGGATTACATGAGGCCACGGATGTCATCGATACTTACCTCCAGTCACAGCCAGCCCTCAAGAATCGAATCGACGTCGCTCAAGCTGATGCGCGAGAGGGATTGCTTCGTTGGCTACTGTTCCTTCTCATCGGTGGAGCAGGGCTTGCCTATCTCCTGATGTGAACCAGAAAGTGGCTGACATGATGGACTCCGAACACATTCTGCTGATACTCCTCGGAGCAGGATCGTCTTTCATGACCTTTTGTCTCATGCGGTTTCCCCACATGCGGCGACCGCCGTTCCAATCGTATGGGCCCTTCTCGCTCACTGCGTCCTTCCTCGGGGCCTTCCTGATTCTTGTGGTCTCCGTCTTCATGGCCTGCGCACCAGGCCTGTGGTACTGAGACGCTCTTCTCGCTTTCCGGACCTTATTCGCCTAACCCTTCGAGGCAGAGTTGCAACCGTCTCGTCCGAATGCGGACCGTGTGGGTCCTCAAACCGAATGAAGACATCTGGAATGTGCACCTCGTTCGGCTGTATTCTTTGAGACTCCGTATTCGGAAGGTGGCTCTCTCCATCACTTCCGGAACGGCGACGGATAAGGTGATTCGTGAAATATGTCGGCTGACGGGCAGCGGTCAATGCAATCAGATACACATCCACCGTCGGGACCTGTGACGCGGTTTCTCGAAGACGACCATCGACGGCTGGAGGAACTCCTCGGCTCAGCCATGGTTTCCAGAGACCGGATCGAGCAGGAACGCTACGATGAGTTTCGGGCCGGACTGCTTCGCCATATTGGGATGGAGGAGAAGATTCTGTTGCCCGCGGCTCAGCTATCGAACGGCGGGACGGCGCTGTCGATGGCGGCAACGATTCGACTCGATCACGGCGCGATCGCTGCCCTCCTTATGCCCTCTCCCACGCCCGAACTCATCGCCATGCTGCGTTCGATCTTGAATAAACATAACGAGGTCGAGGAGGGGCCCGATGGCTTGTACGCCACCTGCGATAAATTGGTAAGCTCGGAGACGGAACAGCTGATGACCAAACTCCGTGCCGCCCCAGCCGTGGCTGTGCTGCCACATTCGGACACTCCGGCTGTGCTCGGTGCCGTCCGCCGGGCCTTGGAACGGGCCGGATATGCCTATCCTTCCGATTCACGGCACTCCTGAGGATCATCTGCTTCCACCTGGAATATGGTATGCTGCGCCTCCGATCATGACGACTGAGACGACTCTCTCAACAGAACTGGCCGCCGCCACGGGGCGACGGCGAACCTTTGCCATCATCAGCCATCCTGATGCCGGCAAGACAACCCTGACTGAAAAGCTGCTGCTCTATTCCGGGCTGATTCGGACCGCCGGCATGGTACGCGGGCGTAAGGGCGGAAAAGCGACTGCGTCGGATTGGATGGGAATGGAACAGGAACGCGGCATTTCCATCACCGCGTCCGCGATGCAGTTTCCCTACAAAGGGGCCGTGATCAACTTGCTGGATACGCCGGGCCACCAAGATTTTTCCGAGGACACCTATCGCACCTTGACGGCAGCCGATAGCGCCATCATGGTGATCGATGCGGCCAAGGGTGTTGAAACGCAAACCCGCAAGCTTTTCGCCGTCTGCCGCATGCGGCGGATTCCCGTGCTGACCTTGATCAACAAGATGGACCTGCCTGGTCGCCCGCCGCTCGATTTGATGACGGAAGTCGAACAGGCATTGAACATTCATGCGAGCGCCGTCAATTGGCCGATCGGGTCAGGCAGCGACTTCGTGGGCATTGTGACCCGTGCCGACAGCCTGGTGCAGCTCTTCAGCAAGACCATGCACGGCGGAGCGGCAAAAGTGGAAACAGCCGTCTTGCCGCTGAGCGAGCTCAATGCGAGCGGGAGGGTCTCGGAAGAAACCATGGCGCACGTGCGGCATGACCTGGAGCTCTTAGAGATCGCCGGGAACCCGTTCACACGCGAGCAGTTTCTCCAAGGTGAAGTCACTCCGGTCTTTTTCGCCTCGGCGCTCACGAACTTTGGGATTGAAAGCTTTCTCGACGCCTTCGTGAATCTAGCCCCAAGCCCCGGCGCGCGGCTCGCCGACCGCGAGGACGGATCCGAGGTCTCAGTCAACCCGATCGAGATGCCGTTCAGCGCCTATGTGTTCAAGTTGCAAGCCAACATGAACCCCAAGCATCGCGACAGTACGGCGTTTCTTCGGGTCTGCTCGGGGCGGTTTGAGCGGGATCTGGTGGTCAAGCATCACCGATTGGGTCGGGACATTCGCCTGGCGAGACCGCACAGTTTGGTGGCGCAGGAACGAAGTACGGTCGAAGAAGCCTATCCTGGTGATATCATCGGCATCATCAATCCAGGGGTCTTCGCCATCGGCGATACGGTGTCGTTGACAGGGGGCTTCAATTTCAAACCCCTTCCGCAATTCCAGCCGGAAATCTTTGCGCGTCTCAGACCCACGGATGTCGGGAAACGCAAGGCGTTCGACAAGGGCCTGTCCCAGATGGCCCAAGAGGGCACGGTGCAGATCATGCGCAGTCTCCATGATCAGGAGACACTGATCGCCGCCGTCGGTCGGCTGCAGTTCGATGTGCTGCAATATCGACTGCGCCACGAATATCGTGTCGACACGATCGTGGATGCGCTGCCCTTTACCTGCAGCGCGTGGCTGGAGGGGGATCCTTCGACGTTCAAATCTCCGTCCGCCTCGATGATCGTGAAAGATCATCGCGATCGGATCGTCGTCCTCTTCGGCGATCAGCTCATGAAGACCATCGCCCGCGATCGCAATCCCGATCATGTGTTGCGTGACATGGGCTAGTCCGGGTATGCTTCGGAACCTCTTTTCTATCGATCTTTTCCGCTGTCTCAGCGGAATTGGCGGCGGGCGATCGTGACATTGCCTTTCTGGTCGGTCCATTCCATTTGATTTTTGTCCACGACCTTGTATGTGATTGCCTGGGGCCGGCCTCCGCCCTCCGGATAGAGATGCAGGACCCCGCTCTCTCCATCGACATTGCCGTGTATCATTTTTGCGCCGCGAGATACCGTCATGGAAAACCTGCCGTTGCGATGAATGTCGAGGCTCGCGATGGATCGTCCGCTCGGTTGCCTGAGAAGCCAGGAACCAATCAGAGCCGGGTCCAGTTTGCCGCTGCCTTTCTCCGCGGGCGGCGGTGGAGGCGGTTCAATGACGGTCGTTGGAAGTCGTGGGGCAACCAACGCGGCGACCTGTTTGGTTTCTTCCATTTCGAGTCCCACGGTAGTAATGGTGGTCAGCGTATCGCCGCGTAGAAACGTCAGCGCTTCCGAACCTTTCTGGACTTGGCTCGCGAAATAGGCGCGACCCCCGATGTCGGACAACTCGCCGCCCTTGGCCTTCCGAAGACCTGCCTCGAATCGCTGCTTTTGCGCGCCGGTCGGCGTGGCATCCGTCCGAACGGTGATCGTCTTGTTTGAGTCTTTCTGAGAACGATACAGGCACGTCCCGCCGGTCGAGATACCTTTGTGCCTAATGGGGCTCGGGATGTCGCGTTTGACCGACGATCTGAGCACTGTCTCGGCTTCCTCCTCCGTCAACACCGAGCAAGGCTCAAGCGAGTCCGTGGCTGCCGGCGCATCGTGACTGCAGGTAAGAAACACGCCGATCGCGCTGAGAACGGCTGCGAGAATAGCCGGTTTTGATCCCATAGCAGGTCGCATGGTACTCACCTCGTAACGGTCAACGTGATTGGCACGGTGGCGTTGCCGGATCCGGAGGATGCCGTCACCGTAACATGGGATGCTCCGGCCGGAGTTCCATTCGCTGGTGGGCTTCCAGAATTAGGTACCGGTGGTGGCGCATCATCACTGCCACAGCTCGCCATCGCGATGACTGAAGTCAGCAGCGCCGCCATCCAGAGAGTATGGGAATCGGCCCGCCGTCTGTACCACAACCCACCGATCAGCATCAGCCCAACAGGCGTCAGCACATAGGCGAACATGGTCGGTGAACTGCCGGGCGAAAGGAGCGCCACCGGCCCGCCGTTGGTAGTGATCGTCAACGTCGTCGTGATCGGCGCACCAGCCGGCGTCACGGTGGCTGGATTGAAGCTACAAGCCGCGCCTTGCGGCAAGCCTGAACAACTGAATGTAACCGGCTGCGTAAAGCCTGAGTTCGGCGTCACCGTGATCGTGCTCGTCCCGTTATTCCCGGCAGCCACGGTCAATTGATTCGGCGATGCCCCGAGAGTGAACGGCGCAGCGCCGGTTGTCGAGCAAGGTCCGCCGATATCGGCGTCGCACACGTGCGCGATATAGGCCACGGTCTCACCCTGACCGGTCTGTGATGTCGTGGCTGCTCCCTGAATCCATTGGCCGTCCCTTGACATGCCCGTGACGGACACCAAGGTGATACCGGTCATATCCACGCCGCCATTGATGAGAATCTGGCGCAGGTCCTGGATCCCCTTGGCTTGCGTCCAGCGGAAGGCAATGCCCTGATTCCAGCCGAGCACTGTCCCCTGATATTGCAGGAAGTTTGGATTCGAAATGCCGACGACGATCTTGCCGTTGTCACTGACGCCTGTTGCCGCTGCCGTCGTATGTCCTGGAAGGGGGCCGATCGGCTGCATGACCGGCTGAACTGGTGGAGTCGGAACCACCCATCGAAAGGCACTGGACGCCGTAGATGTGCCTACCTGTCCGACGACAACTGTTCCATCAGTCGAAACCGCCGTGGCCAGTGAGTTGGTGTTGCCTGGAATGAGATCCGTAAAAAAACCGCTGGTCCAGCGAAACGCACCTTTGCGAGTGAAGCCACCGGCGGGAAAATCCGCATCGCCCACGATGACCGTGCCCGCGCCGCTGACGCCAAGGGCGCGGGAGTGAGGCCCGCCATTGGTCGGCACACCGAGATCCGCCATGCCGCCGTCCTGTGTCCAGCGAAAGGCATGCTGGGTGGCGCCCCCCGCCGTGAGGTCCGAGAAACCAACTACGACTGAGCAGTTTTGATTGGTATCGGTCGCGAAGGAACTACGGCTGGCGTTGTTCGGAGGATCGAGCGTACCTAAATCAACTGGGCCGGTCGTCTGCGTCCATCGAAACGCATGGAACGGCGTGAAGTCCCCGTTGTCCTGGTAGCCGACGATACAAGACCCATCGTTATTGATATTGAGGCCACCGCCGCTCGTATTCGAATTACCGGTCGGTTGAAGTGATTGAGTGGAAAACATATGAGTGATCCTGTCGATTTCCACCAGCACAGGAACAGGTTTACCGCTCTCGTCACCCACCACCTGTCTGGCGGGTGTCGTGAATCCTTGTGTGGCTCTTTCATGGAGATCGCCCAATGCTTCGATCTTATCTCCCAGATTTGCATCAAGATACTCAGTCCTGGTTGTTTGTCCGAGCGCGGTTCCAAGTGAGAGCAGCCACACCCCAGCAAAAAACAACGAAGTCAGGGGTGTATTTTGACTTCGCCTAAATTCAGCTGCCTTAATCATGAAATTAATGCGAGAAAGATTCACGTGGGCCATGGATCACCTCTCGGTTTTTGGGAGGTCGGGGGGCAAAAATATACTTTCTGATTAGATATAGATGCAAGAAATAATAGGCTTGGTATCTGAACCCCTTCCAAAGAGGGGGTAGGTGCTGAATTGACAGGGAACATGATCAGCAGTAGCCTAAGCCCCCTTCCTGCCTCGGGGAGGATTGCATGATCAAATCCCAAGAAACGCCACAGCCTCTTTTCCGAACGGCGCTGGCTGTCGCTGAAAGAGTCACCGTTACAATTCTTGTTGGAACGACAGCCCTGTGCCTTCCCTCGTTTGCCGAAGCCGCCTCCTGCGACGCCATCGTCGGACAATGGGCTTGGTTCGCCGGCGGGCAGGTCACGATCAAGTCAGATGGGACCTTCACACAACAGTCCGGAAACTCTGGAACCTGGGAGTGCACCGATGCCTCCAAGAACGCCGTGACCTTGAAATGGAGCAAGGGCGGTTTCGTAAACAAAATGGCGCTGTCGGCGGACGGCGCCAATCTGTCCAGCACGGATCCCTCGCAGTCCTTCGTCAAAGCGACCAGGATCAATCCGGAAACTGGACTCACCGACTTGCTGGCGCCTCGTCAGGCGACGAATATCGATTCACCATCGTCGTCTCGCCGGCCCACTGGACCGCCCGGCGGGACGGTGCCCATTAAACCTTCCATACCCCTTGCCGGTACACAAAAAAAAGGCCCCGCTTCATATGACTCTCCCCAAGGGTTTGTCAGTTCCGATCCGAAGGTCGAAGCGCGCTTCAAACAGGGCTACCATTTGTACATGAAAAAAAGCTATGCGGCGGCCTTCCCAATCCTGCTGGAGACGGCGCAAGCGGGACACCCCCGTGCCCAAGCGCTCTTGGGACTGATCTATAGTAATGGTCGTGGTCAAGCGGTGGATAACAAGCAGGCCGCAGAGTGGTACGGCAAGGCGGCGGCACAGGGCCATCGCGCCGCTCAGTTTTCACTTGGAAATTTGTATCTCGAAGGCGACGGCGTGCCGAAAGATCAAGTGAAGGCCGTCCAGTTGTATCGTCAAAGCGCCGACCAAGGCTTTCCCGATGCGGAGTTCCATATTGGGCTGGCGTACGAATTCGGATGGGGCGGACTCCCCCGAGACCGGAGGACGGCGATCAAGTGGTTGGATCGAGCGAGCCGCCACAAGCATGGGCAAGCCGGCTGGATCGTGGGTTGGCTAGAAGATCCTAAGACGCCGCATTTCAAGGACGTTGATCAATTGGGAAAATATATCGGCGGCATCATCGAGCGACGTGCATCAGCGGCGTTCGAGGGTGGCGGCGGTGGCGACGGCGGAAACCCCTGTAGCAGCTATTCGGGTCCTGTGGCGGGGGCCTGCAATCAGGGGGATAAAGGAGCAATGGACCGTTACCAGAACCATCAGGAAACCCAGGAGGATAAGCGGAAGTATGGTGTCCAGTGATTGGCTCCTCCGCGCCTCTGTACGCTCGAGTTTGAGAGTCCACCAAGTAGGGTCCGGCACGAGAATAGACTTCGATCGGAGGTCCGAATGCCACTGATCGTGTTGCTCATTGCGCTTACCGTGTTTCCCGTTTCGGTGCACGCTGACCTCAACGAGGACTTCGCGGTCTGTCGTAGGATCATTTTCCAGATCGGTTCGGATCCGAAACCGCCAGCCGAGCAATATTGCCTCGGCCTGTCGCATGCATTTGCACTGAACCACAAGAAGAATCGGACCGAGGCGGCGAAATGGTTCCGCAAGGCGGCGGAACAGAACCATGGCGCGGCTGCGGCGATCCTAGGTTATTTGTACGAGCGAGGCGACGGCGTGAAAGCCGATCCTGCTGAAGCAGCCAAGTGGTACTGCAAATCAGCGGATCAGAATAATAGCGATGGCCTATTCAACCTTGGCCGGGCCTATGAGCATGGGATCGGTCTGTCAAAAGACATCGGACAGGCGAGGACCTACTATCAGAAAGCCATGGTGGCCGGTTCACGCGATGCGCGGCAAGCGCTCGCCGCGCTCGGAAAAGGACCTGAGCCGATGACGGCAGCGCAGTCACAGTTCGATGAGGGCGTGCGTCTGTACAAGGCGAGTGACTTTGCCGGAGCCGTTAAGGTTTTTCAGAAGCTGGCGGATAGAGGCGATGCCAAAGCGCAGTTGCAGATGGGATATCAATACGAACACGGCGAGGGTGTCCGCAAGAACGATGACGAGGCAGCGCGATGGTATCGCAAAGCGGCGGAGCAAGGAAATGCCGTTGCGCAGAGCAATTTGGGCATGATGTACGAGGATGGGAAGGGAGTCGGAGAAAACTGGAGCGAGGCGGTGCAGTGGTATCGGAAAAGCGCCGAGCAGGGGCACGTGCAAGGCCAATTTCGTCTCGGCCGGATGTACCAATTCGGCATGGCCGTACCGCAGAACCGGCAGGAAGCGATCCGCTGGTTCGACAAGGCCGGCGATCAAGGACACGATCAAGCCAATTATTTTGCCAACCATCTGAAGGCGAGAAACAGTTACGTGGGGTTTCGGAACGACGAAGAACACGCCGCGGTGGTGGGGCTGAAATTGCGCGGGGTCACGCTGAACATCGAGCCGGTCGGCCGAACGTTTCGCAATTCCACCGAGCGCTTAGCCTATCTGCGACAGGCCGGAAAGCAAGCCGACGCCGAAGAAACCTTGCTCCGGTTGGAGTCAAAGAGTCGCGAGTACAAAGCCTGCGTGGACTCCGGCGCATCAGGTTGTATCCCGCCGTAACGGAGTCGCACGACTTTTTTCAAAGCTTACCGTGGGGGGTGACGGCATCCGCCGACGAACACCGGCCGCTTTTCAAGCGGCCGGATGCAACCATTCCGATGAGGATGGTATAGTTGGCCCCGCTGGGCCTGCTCCTCCACGTAGTGGTTGGTATAATGACGACCGCGCTCCAGTCAGTCCACGCTGAATTTTCCGATCATCGCGGATTTTCTCTCTTCGAAGGCGATCTCGTGTCGCGGGTCTTTGCGGCGCTCGACATGGGCACCTATCGCGCTCTGGATTTGGTGAAACGGAGCCTCCTCTTGATTGCCGTCACGTGGATTCCGCTCGCGCTGCTGGCCATCGTCTCGGAGGTGCATTGGATTCAGCCGCCGGGCCAAAATTTCTTTCTGGACTTTGCCGCCTATGGTCAACTGCTCATCGGCCTACCGATGTTTCTTGTTGCCGAGCGGGTTATCGACGGACAAACACGGGACGCGGCGCGCTGTTTCCTGACCACCGGTGTCGTCGAAGTCGGAGACGCCGTTCGTCTATTTCACCTGAACGGTCGGGTCGAGCAGCTTCGCAAACGGCTGGGGCCGGAATTGGTGTGCATCGTTCTTGCGTATGGTGTGACCGCCGCGTGGATGATTCCGGAAATGCAAAACGATCGCAATACCTGGCATGCGATGGATCCGATCAATCACCGGCAATCGCTCACCTGGCCAGGCTTGTACCTCTTCGCGGTTGTAGGTCCCTTGACCACGTATTGGTGGTTGCGCTGGTCGTGGAAAATCGGGATATGGAGCTGGTACCTCTATCGACTGTCGAGGCTTCGATTGAATCTCGTCGCCTCGCATCCGGACAAAACCGGCGGCATCGGGTTTCTCAGCGACGCGCAAACGAAATTCGGCCTGGTCATTCTGGCTTACGGCATCAGCTATGTCGCGCCGACCATTCTCTATAAACTGAAATTCGAAGGAGCCACGATTTTCGTGCTTTCGGTCTGGGGATACGCGGCGAGCTTCGTGATCGGCGCGCCGTTGCTGTTCACGCTGCCGCTGTTCATGTTCACCAAGCAGCTCTATCATGCCAAGTCGCGCGCGTTGGAAATGTTTCAAGAACGCTCAATGGAGCGGGCGAAAGCCTTCGAAGAAAAATGGCTTAAGGCTTGCACGAGCGGCCACTACGAGTTGATGAGCGGGAGCGACTTGGCGGGGCTCAACGCGCTGAACCAGGTGTACGACCACATTCACAAGATGCGCGTCGTGCCGTTCGACCTGCGATCGTTCTCGGAGCTGGTCGGTTCGGCGCTCGGACCGATGGTGCCCCTCCTGCCGTACATCGTGGATCTTCCCGAGCCCTGGCTGAAAGCCATCGAAGAAGGGAAAAAGCTCCTGCGTTAGGTTCGCGGAACAGGAGGAGAAGTCTGAAGGATATGAACTGAAACCATGGAGCAGCTTAGCGGCCGGTCGAAGATTTCATCAAACTGTCGGCCTGAGGGGGGAGGAAGCCGAGGTAGCCTCGGTGCCGCTCCGTCAACTCCAGCACGGAGAACGGCCGGCCCTCCACCATCTCCGGGGAAGAAAAGATCTGCCGGAGATGGCCTCCGCGCTCGCCGACAATGTTGCCGGCAAACACGACGCCTTTGTGTTTGAGCCGCTCCACCGCCTTGTCGATATCCTCCACCCGAACGGCGACGTGATGAAAGACCTTGTCGCCGAATTTATCGACCCAACCGGGAATGATGCTGGTCGTGCCTCGTTCATCCGGATAGGCCTGGTCGACAAAAAGCGCCGGGTAGCCGGGCTTCCGATAGACCTTCGCGTACCAATCGTCGTACTGCAAGGTTTCATCGTAGGCATAGCCGAGTTCGACGAATGGTTCGGCTCCTCGGTCGATATCGAGCGTCCGAATCGTGACATGGTCGATGAGAGGAGAAAATCCCACACCCGTTTCGTCGAGCATCGTTTTCAGTACCGTGGCGGCACGATTTCTCGCCAGATAGTCGGCGACCATCCGCTCCATCAGACTCTCCAGGGCTTGGGCCTCATCCATGGTCACACCTCATTCAAGATCCAAACTTAATGCCTTGCGCCAGCGGCAACTCCGTTCCCCAGTTGACGGTGTTGGTCTGACGGCGCATATAGGCTTTCCAGGAATCCGAGCCAGCTTCGCGGCCGCCCCCTGTTTCCTTTTCTCCACCGAATGCCCCGCCGATCTCGGCTCCCGAGGTTCCGATATTGACGTTGGCGATGCCGCAATCGCTGCCGGCGGCCGAGAGAAACCGTTCGCCATGACGCAGATGAGTGGAGAACATGGCGGAGGAGAGCCCCTGGGGCACGTCGTTCTGCATCTGAATCGCGTCATCGATCGTCTGGAAGGTCATGACATACAGAATCGGCGCGAAGGTTTCGCGTTGGACGACGGGCCAGTGATTCTGCGCCCGCACGATCGTGGGCTCGACGAAAAACCCGGCCCGACTCAGGACGCGGCCACCGCAGAGAATCTCGCCGCCCTCCTTCTTAATCTCGTCCAGCGCGGCACGATAGCCTTCCACCGCCACATGGTCGATGAGCGGCCCCATGAGCACATTCTTTTCAAGAGGATTGCCGATCTGCACTTGGGCATAGGCCTTCACGAGTCTGCCGACCAATTCTTCATAGCGTGATTCATGGACAATCAGACGCCTGGTCGTCGTGCACCGCTGACCGGCCGTCCCGACGGCACCGAACACAATCGCGCGCGCGGCCAGGTCCAAGTCGGCAGTCTCGTCGACGATCACGGCATTGTTGCCGCTGAGTTCGAGCAGCGCGCGTCCCAACCGCTGGCCGACCGCGGCGGCGACTCGACGCCCGACCGGCACCGAGCCCGTGAAGGAAATCAGCGGGAGCCGATGGTCCTGCACCATCTGTTCCGCCAGCGTCGGTTGATCGGCGATGAACAGCGAAAAAATTCCGGAATAGCCGAGTTGCTGCATCACGCGATTGCAAATTTGTTGAACGGCCACGGCGCAGAGCGGCGCCTTCGGTGACGGCTTCCAGATCACCGTATCGCCGGCAATGGCCGCCACAAACGCATTCCAGGCCCACACGGCGACAGGAAAATTGAACGCGGTGATCACGCCGACCGGTCCTAACGGATGCCACTGCTCGCTCATCCGGTGGGCCGGCCGCTCGGACTGCATCGTGACGCCGTAGAGCATCCGCGACTGACCGACGGCGAAATCCGCCATGTCGATCATCTCCTGCACTTCACCGTCGCCCTCCGCCTTGATCTTGCCGACTTCCAATGAGACGAGCGTGCCCAATTGATCCTTCTTCTCGCGCAAGGCGTGGCCGATGAGCCGGACGACCTCGCCCCGCTTCGGCGCCGGGACCATGCGCCACGCGCGGAACGCCTCAACCGACTCTTTCACGATCCGTTGATAATCATCGGATGAACAGGGGTAGACGCCGGCGATTTGCTCCCCGGTCGAAGGATTGATCGAGGGGAGGAGGGATCCCGTATTACGACCGGACCACCAGGCATTGCCGGTGCTCCCGCCGGAATTCACGGCTTGAATGCCCAGGTCTCGGAGCGCAGTATGATTCGTGCTCATCGGAAGCAGACTCCAAATTCATTGGCCAAGAAATCCTTCAGTAATATGGATTCCTGAGTGACGAATCCATGGTACGCCGATGGGTGGCTCAACACAAGATCGAGGACGCAGCAGATACTCGACGCGGTCGTCACTTGGATCGCCGACCAGAGTTTGCCCTTGATACATTGCGGATACACTTTTTTCACGTAATTCTCCTCGAAGAATCCATCCTCGTTCTTGCCCGTCACCGAGGCATAAACCAAGACGACGTCCTGCAGCGTCTGGGGAACGGCATGCTCAAGGACACGCTTCAGGGTCTCTCGGTCTTCGTTGAGCTTGAGGTCTTTCATCAAGAGGTGAATTTTGTCGCAGTGGCCGGGATAACGGAGCGTCTTGTAGTTCATGGTTCGGACTTTCCCGGCATAACTGTCGGCCAAGGTACCCAAGCCACCTGACGTGTTGAAGGCTTCATACAGCAGCCCGTCCAACTCGATGGTTTCGTACCCTTCGAGAGGTTGCAGCGGGACTTTCTCGCCTTCCTCGATCCCGTAGCACACATTGCCGTACTCATTAATGAGTCCATCGGTCGACCAGGTGAGCGAATACTTGAGGGCATTGCTGGGATGGACCGGCAACGCGCCGACCCGCATCTTGACGGTATCCAGCGTTTCAAAGTGGGTCATCAGTTCGTGCGCCACGATACTGATGAAGCCGGGCGCAAGCCCACATTGCGGCACAAAGGCATGCGTGGCGCCGGTGCTCAAGACCTTGATCTGGTTCGTGACCTCGACATCTTCCGTCAGGTCGAAGTAGTGCAGATGATGGGTCAGGGCCAGACCGGCAACGGTCGGATTACAGAAATAGGGGAGGCTCGAAAGAACCGCGTCGAATCGATGCGCTGAGAGATAGGTGCCGACGGCATCCGGATGCCGTACATCCAACAAACAGGGAGTGACCCGCTCCAACCCGAGATGTTCGACCAGATGCTTCGGCGCATCCAGGGTCATGTCGCCGAGATGGATCTCGTACCGGCCATGTTGATTGAGCAGGCAGGCAATCAGAGACCCGATTTTGCCTGCGCCGAGGACGAGCACGCGATGCATCATGAGGCATTATACTCCACCGGAGAATTCTGACCACTGGCTTTGAGAAAAGGAGCAACGGACAGGGAGCGTCGTCAGTGTTGCTCAAGAGAATCGACGACATACTGCGGACGGTCAGTCGGTGTTCCTGCGGTCTGACTGTACCGGCAGGGAGGAATATCGGCTTGCAGTCTTCGTAAGAGCGTCGTCACCTTCATTGCGCTGGGGACGTCGCAGATCCACACGTGCATGCCGGATTCCAATTCATCGAAATGGCGTTGCACGCGAAAACCGGGCTGCTCCATGAAGTAGGCAGAGAGAAAGCCATTCACGGCCGTCACGACCCAGGGGTGGTCCTTGATATAACGGTAGCTCACCCGCAGTTCCGTCGTTGTGGCTGATTCTTCGGATTCCATCGCCGCACTCTATCAAGTTCGGCTATGAGGGCGCCACTGTCTAAGTGCAATGTTTCTTTATTGTCGAGCTGGACTGGAAGATGCAGCGGGCGGTGAAGCAAGAGACCCGCCGAACTGAGCAGACCGAAACGATTCGTGCCACGACAACAATTGCCAATGGCCATTGCGGCGTTCGAGCACCCCCGTTTCCCGCATCGGAAGCACGGTCCGTTTCAATGCAGATCCATCGACAACATAGCGTATATAGTCGAGCTCCATCGCATACCAAGCCAGATCTCCTTTGATCCAGACCTTCAGCTCATTGATCGGAATCTCCAGTTTCTGGGAATTGATGAATTCCTCCCTCATGCCCTCCTCAAGCTCCGTCCAGCCGACATACTTACGGCCGGCGACCCCGTAACTGATGATATCGGCATCGTGGGCCATCAGTCGTGAGAGCGTCGGTAAATCTTTTTCGGCATTGGCGCGAACCATCAGACGGATGGCCGACTCTGGATCGGAAGGTTCCGATCCGATTGCGGTGGTCGGGACGCCGATGAACAGTGTCAGGACACACCACATACCCAGTCTCAGCCTGATCATGGACGACTCCCTTCATCGACAAGCTCACAAAATCGAATCAGCATTCCCATCGGTAGCCGACAAGAAAAGGCATGGCCATCAACAGGTCGAGCGCACCGAGGGGAGCTTTCCCCACGACGGAATCTTGGCCGGCGCGGCGCATAATGGCGCCGTGAACATATGGGGGGTGCCTTCGCGAATCTGCCCAATCACGCCCCTCGTCTTGCGCAAAGAGGTTCTTCCTTCTCAATGATATCGGTGTATCCTTACAACCGGTCGACCGCCTTCCTCCCGAGCGTCTTGAGCTTTTCCTCATCCCCCGCCGTTTCTTTGAGCGAAAGCTGGATGGTCGTCTTCCCTTTTCTGATAAAGAGATCGACATAATCGAGTCCATGCCTGCCGCGCTCGACGAACGCATCCTCACCGAGGCCTTTGAGGGGCGCGGGCTTCTTCGCTTCTTTACGCGCGCGCTCGATGCCGTCGGCGGGAAAGATCCAGACCTCCATGGCATCCTTGCCGTTTGTGAATTCATAATTGCACCAGACAGCCCTTCCCTCCTCGCCGGCCCTCGGTGTCCCTACGAGCTTGCCGACGATTTGCTCGATTTCCGCATCCGTTAAAAGCGAACAGGGCGTCGTTGCGGCCTCGGAACGTGTCCCGAGATCGAGACATCCGATACCGATCATCACCATCAGGAAGATACGGCTGAATTGTATCGTCATCGTGCGAACGCCCTCTCAACATGGAGTGAGATGATCAGGGCGAAAAAAGCGATCTCATTCTACTGCGTTGACGGAAACGCGTCCATCGCGAAGGCGGCGGAATTCGCCCCCTTGACCTGTTTATTCTCTGGGCGTAGGCTAGCACCATAACTTCTCGACCGCCTCGTCTTGGAGGTGGTGATTATGGTCCTCCGTGGAGCACAGTTCCAACGGTCTGGATCTGCTGGGTGTAACGGTCTCACCAGACGGGCCCCCTCCCCATACCGAGCCACGTTTGCGCAAAGACGGTCTGACGCCGATTCCCTGCAGCAGGGAAGCCGGATGGCGCAGAGCCGTCTGATGCAATTCCACGGCGGCGACCAGTGTCCGCAATCTCACGAAGGACTCGCGTCACATGGCGCGAGAAGGTGATGTATGTCGTGGACCTATTGGGGAATCGTCATCGGCCTTGCGACCTTGGTGGTCATGCTGATTGCATGCATACGCATGCTCGCTTCCAACGGCAATGAGGATCAGCAGAAGTCAGAGCACAGTGCCGGCGAATCGAGTGACATGAACCGATCGTCAACCGTCGACAGGCGAGCCGCATGACCGGATGGGGGTGGTTCGACCTTGTGGGCATGAGCTTGGGTAGAACTTCACGGTGAAGACTGTGTGATTCGAAAGGATCGGTGTGCCCAGACGCAATCGTTGGACGATCTGAACCTACACGAGGGAGGGAGCCATGGGACCGACAAAGGCGATCGTGAAAGGTCATGCCCTTTATGAGGCATTGGGAGGCAAGTTGATCAAAGATGGCTTCACGAACCGGCAGGATCTGGAAGACTACGTCAACCATCATTATCTTGCTCTGCCGGTCGTCGATAAACAAGGGCGACCATGGCTTCTCGATGGAAAGCCGGTCTATTGTCTGCATGGAACTCAATACGAAACCGTGCACGATGAGCGGGTCCAGCTTGTCCGCTGTTCGGATTGCGGAGGCATGGGAATGAGAACCGACGAGTTCACCGTCGAATCGGATTGCATCCATTGCACGGCCTGCGGACATGAATTCGATGCCAGACTGGAAATGATGGAGACGTAGAACGGGGGTATCGCCGACCTGCGGTATGAAGCCCTACGTCGCTGCGCTGTTTCTTTTAGTCTCTGATAGGCCGCAGACAGACTCGGTTGATGCCCACAATCTCATGCAGCGTTCTTACTTCAGCGGTAGTTGAGTCGGAGCTTGGGTTCAGGGTGCCTCGCTCGGGTTTCATCCCTTTCTCTATCCATTCTTACGCTGAGCGAGTCTCGTCTGGTTGCGGAACCGAGCGGGTGGGATTCCCAACTCTCTCTTGAAGGCACGATTGAAGGACGGTTCCGACTCATATCCCACCTCGCCGGCCACTTCGGCCACACTTTTGGAGCTGGACGTCAAGACTTGAGCGGCGAGCTGCAGTCTCCAGCGAGTCAGGTACCCCATCGGTGTATCGGAAAGATAATGCCGAAATCGCTCGGCCAATACTGAACGTGAGAGACCGACTTCGTTAGCCAGCGAAGCGATCGTCCAGGGCTGTGATGGCTGCTTGTGCAAGAGCGCAAGCGCCTTCCCGACGTCCGGATCACGTACACCGGCGAGCCATCCGGTCTGAGAGGGCGGCAGTTGGGCGATGTACTGTCGCAACGTTTCCACGAACAACACTTCGGACAACTTGGCGATGACGGCGGCGCCGCCTGGGCCGGAGGCCTCAGCGTGATCGATGGAATAGCGAAGGGTGTCTTCCAACCATTGTCCTGACGAGCTGTCACGGATATGGACCTTGACGATCGGGGGGAGTCCGGCGAGGAAGACCTGGCTGAGTTGCGGGTCGCAGGTCAGGTAGCCGCAGATCAGCTTGGTGAGTTCTCCCCCACCTCCGGAATGGGAAATGATATGTCCTTCGGTCAGCACCTGCCGCAGTTGCTCCGCGCTGTCGATCGGCGTGACGAAAGGGCCGTTGCCCATAAAGTGCGCATCGCCATGCGCAAGGATGACGATATCACCGGCTTCAAGGGGTACTGCCCGGCCATCCTCTTCGAGGCGAACGTAGCCTCGTCCTTCGGTGACCAGGTGAAAGATAATGACGTGCTTCGGACGGGTGGGGAGAAACGATGCCAACGTGCTCGCGTCAGGCTCGCGTGCGCACCACGGTGATGAGAATTCGCCGTTGAAGAACACGGCGCCGTCCAGTTTAACGGCTTTCAGGACTTCAGAGAGCACATCCATATCGATTCCCAGAGGCGGAAAAAGAACGCGTGAGCTAATCCGGGCGGACGCTCGGATAAACGAAGGCGCAGCTTAGCATGCCGATGATAAGAGAGCCAGACGGACGGCAAAGACGCGCTTGGGGGCATCGGCTAAGGTGGGTGCAGACAGGAGGCGAACTGACGCAACTATCGATTATCGAGGAGGGAGATTATGACAATCAGTACAATGACAGCGGAAGAAAGTGGCATGAAGACTCGTCTCAAGGCGATGTGGTCGGCCGGCAACTACGATCGGTTCTCGCGCTCCATGGAAGCCGGGGCTCGTGAGTTCTATGACCGACTCGTACTGGCGCCTGGATCGAGACTGCTGGACGTCGGGTGCGGGTCCGGCCAACTGGCGCTCATGGCCGCGCGGGATGGGCTCGATGTCGTTGGTGTGGACATCGCGGAGAATTGGATCGAGCGGGCACAGGTTCGAGCTAAGGCTGAAAAGCTGCAGGCGCGGTTCGAACAAGCCGACGCCGAAACGCTGCCGTTCGAAATCGGAACGTTCGACGCAGTAGTAAGTCTGATCGGCGCCATGTTCGCCCCGCGGCCTCAGCTGGTTGCCCAAGAATTGCTCCGTGTCTGCGTGCCGGGCGGCATCATCGCCATGGCCAATTGGACGCCGCAGGGATTCGTCGGGCAGAAGTTCAAGACTGTGTCGAAGTTCATTGCACCGTCCGGCATGCCGTCGCCGGTCCTGTGGGGTGATGAGTTGACGGTGCGTGAGCGGCTTAGCCACGGACTCTCGGAACTTAGCCTCACGAAGCGGCAGTACCTTTTCAGCTACCCTTTTCCACCGTCGGAGGTGGTGGAATTCTTTCGGCTCTACTATGGACCGACTCATCAGGCATTTGCCTCGCTCGACGAGCTCGGCCGCAGCCGACTGCGTCAAGAACTTGAAGCCTTGTGGTCTGCCCATAATCGGGCTGATGGCGAGAGTACAGCGGTCTATGCCGAGTATCTGGAAGTGATCGGAATCCGCCTCTAACACAGTTATTAAAGGAGTCTGACATGACACAGCCGAATGCAGTCAATGATCAACGGGAAACGGGTTTGTACGAGTTGAGCAATGTGAGCAGGCTGAAGTTGCTGGCCACTCATGCGCCGGAAGCCATGAAAGCATTCGTGGCCTTCGATAAAGCGGCGCTGGCCGAGGGCGCGATACCGGGAAAATACAAGGAGCTTATCGCACTGGGTGTCGCTTTCACGACGCAGTGTCCGTACTGTATCGACATCCATGCCAACAAGGCACGTGAATGGGGGGCTTCCGATCAGGAAATTGCGGAGTGCGTTCTGGTCGCGGCGGCGTTGCGGGCGGGTGGGGCGGTTACACATGGCACCCATGCGCTGAAGGGAATCTAGGAGAGTTAATCAGTTGGACTTTGCACTCATATATCCAGATATCCAGCAGATGATGGACCTATTTCACGATTCGAAACTTACAAGGAGGTTGTCATGAAACTATTAGGATCGCTCGCGTTGACTGGACGGCGGCACGCCATGATGTCCGCCCATATCATCGGATTCACCACGGCTGTTTTGCTGGCCTGTGCCGCTCCCAGCTCGGGCACAGAGTTGCCGGAAACGCCCACGCCGCCGAGGACCCTTTCTGACACGGTCCCCCTCTACACGGACCTTGGCTCCCACCACAAACGCATCTCCACGCGAGTCCCGGCCACACAGCAGTACTTCGATCAGGGTCTGCGACTCGTCTACGGATTCAATCACGCGGAAGCGATCCGCTCGTTCACTCGTGCCGCAGAGCTCGATCCCACCTGTGCCATGTGCTACTGGGGGATCGCGCTCGCCTATGGGCCGCATGTCAACGCCCCCATGGACTCGGCAAGTGGAATCGCCGCCTACACGGCGGTTCAAAAAGCGCTGGCGCTCAAGTCTCACGCCGCGGCGCCTGAGCGCGCGTACATCGAGGCGCTCGCGCAGCGCTACGAGGCGGACCCACCAGCCGACCGTGTCCGCTTGGACACGGCGTATTCGCGCGCGATGGGGCAGGTCGCCAAGACATACCCCAAGGATCTCGACGCCGCGACCCTGTATGCCGAGTCGCTGATGGACCTCCGCCCCTGGAACTACTGGCAACCCAACGGTACTCCCTACCCCGGCACCAAGGAAATCGTACGCCAGCTCGAAAGTGTCATCTCTCGCAATCCCAATCACCCCGGCGCGTGTCATTACTACATCCACGCCGTCGAAGCGGTGAACCCGAAGGCTGCAGTGCCATGTGCCGAACGGCTTGCTCAGCTTATGCCGGGCGAGGGACACATGGTCCACATGCCCGCGCACATCTTCATCCGCGTCGGACGATGGAACGATGCTGTGCAGGCCAACCACCACGCCATCCACACCGACGAGGTATTCATCGAAGGGCAGCGCCCGATGGGCGTCTATCCGCTCGCGTACTACCCGCACAACATCCACTTCCTCGCCTTCGCTTCCACGATGGCGGGGCGCAGTGCCCAGGCGATCGAGGCGGCCGATACACTCACTACCAAGGTGAACCTCGACGCCGCGCGCCAGGTCGGGATGCTGCAGGAAATGCTGCCATACCATGCGCTCACGCTCACAACATTCGGGAAATGGGACGAGGTGCTTGCCGCACCACTTCCACCGGAGGACATCCGCTTCTCATACGCCATGGCCTACTATGCCCGGGGCGTGGCGCATGCAGCCAAGGGAGAGTGGGAGGAAGCGCAAGCCGCGCTCGACACGGTGACGGCGGCCGATGCCGCGACGCCCGAAGGTGCTGAAGGCAAGACCTCGCTCTCGATCGCCGTACACGCGCTGTCCGGGGAGATCGCGATTCGACGCGGCGACCTCGACGCAGGTATCAACCACTTCCGAGAGGCGGCCAAGATCGAGGACGGGGGACTCTATTTTGAACCGCCCAAGTGGTACTACCCGATTCGGCACTCACTCGGCGCCGCGCTGTTGAAAGCGGGACAAAATGCCGAGGCTGAGAAGGTGTATCGCGAAGACCTCCGTCGCTTCCCTGAGAACGGCTGGTCTCTGTTTGGGCTCGCGCAGACACTCCGGGCGCAGGGGAAGAAAAATGAGGCGGCCGCTGCGGAAGCGCGCTTCCACCGTGCGTGGGCAGGCACGGACGTGACGCTGACGGCATCGAGATTTTGACGGATAGAGAGCGAAAGAAAGGGAAGGGGAAGCCTTGCGTCGGTTCGGCGTAGGCCTTCCACCCCCTTGCTATGCCCCTGCGTGTTCGAAAAACAATAGAGCGAGATTCTCAGTCTTAGCGTTTCCCATTGGAATCAAGAAGTTGGGCCGACTCTATCATGCTGCGGTGCCCATAGGGTCATCACATTCCATCAATTCTCACGTTGAGACCGCCGGCGTGAACCAGATATGGTAGGAGAATTCATGGGAGATGCTCCAATGTCATTGACCACGTACAATCATGTGTCCATTCCCTCCTTCATGTACGGCACGGCCTGGAAGAAAGTGGCCACGACCGGACTGGTACTGCAAGCGGTTGAAGCTGGGTTCACCGCGATCGATACGGCCAATCAACTCGTCCATTACGACGAGGCACGGGTGGGAGAAGCGCTTGTGCAACTCGCGAAACAGGGCATCACCCGCGACAAGCTGTTTCTGCAAACGAAGTTCACATCTGTCAACGGCCAGGACCATCGTCTGCCGTATGATGCGAGCGCGGCTATCACCATGCAGGTACGGCAATCTTTCGCCGGCTCTCTCACGCATCTCCATACGGACTATCTCGACTCGTATGTACTGCATGGCCCCTATTCACGACGAGGCTTAGGGGCTGATGATTGGGAGGTCTGGGCCGCGATTGAGTCTCTCTATGACGCGGGCAAGACGAAGATCATCGGGGTGAGCAATGTCTCGGCTGAACAACTGACCTTGCTCTGCATGAAAGCCAAACACAAGCCGATGGTGGTGCAGAACCGCTGCTACGCGGCGTTCGGGTGGGATGCAGAGGTGCGGGAGGTCTGCCGAGCCAACCAGATCATATACCAGGGGTTCTCACTCCTCACCGCCAATTCCGGGATCTTTGCCGAACCTGCCTTGCAGGCTCTGGCGGCCAAATATCGGACCGGCCTGGCCCAAATCGTGTTCCGCTTTGCCCAACAGGTCGGCATGCTGCCCTTGACCGGCACGACGAATCCTCAGCACATGAAAGAAGACCTGCAAGCAGATCGTTTCACCTTGCTCTCGGAGGAAATCCGACAGATCGAAACCATCGGCCTGTAGTGACTATGGGTAAGGTCCTCGTCAAGCGTGTCTATGAACCGGCGGCCAAGGCCGATGGCTTCCGCGTCCTGGTTGATAGGCTCTGGCCGCGGGGCTTGTCGAAAGAGGACGCGCATATCGATCTTTGGCTTCGCGATATCGGCCCTTCGACAGCTCTCCGCAAATGGTTCAACCACGATCCTGGCCGGTGGTCGGAATTTCAACACCGTTACCACGCCGAACTGAAAAAGAAGACGGCACTCATCTCAACGATCAAAGCACGGGCCAAGACCGACCCTGTGACGCTCCTTTATTCTGCCAAGGACGAACAACACAACCAGGCCGTCGCGCTTCAGAGCTATCTAGTGAAACAAATCGCTTCACGCAAACCCGCCTCAAGAAGGAAGAAAACAATCCCCACGATCGAAAAGAAAAAGACAGATAAATCATGAAACCTATTGTTCAATTGGAACGGACTGGTTGCGGCATTGCTGCTGTGGCAGCCATAGCCGGTGTGTCCTATCGGCAGGCCCAACAGGCCGCCAATCGACTCTGCATCTTTGCGACGGATCGTCGCCTCTGGTCCAAGACAGCTCATGTACGCCGCCTTCTTCGGAAATATCGGTTACGCCCAGCTTCGACAGAGCGGCCCTTTCATTCATGGAACAATCTACCCGATCTGGCGTTGCTTGCCATCAAGTGGCATCGTGAACAAGGTCAATCATGCTGGCACTGGGTGGTATTCGTGCGGGACGGATCGAAAGAGCGGATCTTTGATTCAAACCGATCGCTCAAGCATCCTGTAAGGACTGATTTCGGGAGAATGAAGCCGAGAAGTGGTATATAGCAGTGGCAAAGGAGCAATAAAACGAAGATCCGTTACTCTCACCTCTATGTCAGCTGCCATAGAGTCTACGGAAGGCTGGGCGATGTCTATTCAGAAAAAATCACTGACTCGGTGCTCCTGGGCCGGTGATAAACCGCACATGATTCAGTATCACGATCGGGAGTGGGGGAGACCAGTGCATGACGATCGTCGGCTTTTTGAAATGCTGCTACTCGAAGGGGCGCAGGCCGGTTTGACTTGGGACACCATTTTAAAGCGCCGCGAGGGCTATCGAAAGGCTTTTGCTGGGTTTGATCCTACTAAAGTTGCCAAGTTCACAGCCAACAAACAGAAACAATTATTAAACGATCCCGGCATTATCCGCAATCGGTTGAAGATCGATGCGGCGGTGACGAATGCGCAGGCTTTTCTCGCGGTGCAGGGAGAATTCGGATGTTTCGATCGATATGTCTGGCGATTTGTCGGTGGAAAGCCAAAGCTGAATCGCCGGCGAACGATGGCCGATGTGCCGGCCACAAGCCCGGAGAGTGATGCGCTCTCAAAAGATCTCAAGACACGCGGGTTCCGTTTCGTAGGAAGCACCATCACGTATGCCTTCATGCAGGCGGTTGGTATGGTAGACGACCATCTCAACGGCTGCTTCGCCAAGACGCGGGCGTAAGCCAAGTAATCAAATAGGCACTCTAATTAACGTGGCCGCTCCCCTAAGCCATTTCTACCGACTCGCCTTTGTCTCACGATAGCCAGTTACGCTTTCCCTTTTCAACGGTGCGTCCTTTTCAGGGCTTCTCCGTCTATAGAGATGAGTGCGAAATGACCCGCCACTCTATAAGAAGGAGGTTCCCATGCGTCCCCATATTTCTCTCGATGTCCATGATGTGTCCAAATCGGTGACGTTCTATAAAAAGGTATTTGGCGTGAAGCCGCAAAAGCAGGTGGCCGACTATGCCAAGTTTGACTTAATGAAACCGGCGCTGAACTTTTCGCTGGTGTCGTCCACCGGGGAGGTGAGCTCCGTGGGTCACTTGGGAGTTGAGGTCGAGACAGTCGAAGAAATCGCTGAGTGGAAGGCCCGGTTGCAATATGAAGGCATACTTGAGCGAGTCGAGGACAACATAGCCTGTTGCTTTGCCCGACAGGATAAACTCTGGTTTACTGATCCTGACGGCAATGCTTGGGAGATCTTTACCATTCATGAGCAATTAGAGGTCACCGGACCACTCGGTCAAACAGGCTGCTGTCTGCCCAAGAAGGCAGGTGCTTCTGAGCCGGCCCTTGCAGCATCTGAGCTGGAGCAGTACCGTATGGATGCCGGTGGAGAAAGAAACTGTCATGACGAAGACGACGGAAGAACTCTGGCAACTCGTGCATGATGGTCTCCGTGCTTTTATCGCCAAGCGGGTGAACGATCACGGGCATGTCGATGATATTCTGCAAGAGGTGTTTGCGCGGGCCCATCGGCAGATGGACTCGGTCAACGATCCGTGCCGGTTGGTCTCATGGATCTATCAAATCACGCGAAACGCGATCATCGATCATTATCGGAAACCAGAAAGACTGCGAGAGGTCCCGGCTGGGTTGAGCTCAAAACTTGAAGTATTGAACGACGGTTCGAGAATCCTTGAAACGACCGGCGGTGCTGCGGAGCTTCGCGCGGAACTCGCCGGTTGTCTTCGCCCCATGATCGAACGATTGCCGCGGGACTATCGCGAAGCGATCATCCTCGTGGAGCTCAAGGGGCTGACTCAACAGGCCGCGGCCAAACAGATGGGCATTTCCCTGTCCGGCATGAAATCCAGGGTGCAACGAGGGCGAGCGCGGCTCAAACAGATGCTTGATGATTGCTGTTTGATCGAACTGGATCGCCGGGGAGGCGTGATCGACTATCAATCTCGTACGGAAGGTGATTCCTGCCTGAATCCGAAGCGATCCGGCACACCGGCAGTATCGTGACAATACATCATCCTTCGAGGGGCGCCCCCCATTCCGAGGGCGCCCCTCAATGTCCCCATCGTGGGATTAGTTCAGCGGAGGAACGACACCGGCGAAGTTCAGTAAATCAGTAATCTCGAAATCGCCTGCTTTTGCGGACGGCAAGGTCGGTTTCCAGTTCCGGTTTGCCGACAGGTAGGAGTCTCTGTCGGCTCTTAATAAGCCGATGAACACTTCGCCGACAATGCGACTTCCCACAGGTCCCAATCGGCGTCCGTTCTCGAAGACTTCCGCCTCCTTCAGGATGTAATACCAGAGCGGGGTACTCTTCTCCATGCCGAAGGGCGCCAATTCCGCGAGTTGTGCCGGACTCAGGACTCGGGCATTCATCACGCGCGCGATAGCTTGCCCCGAGGGGATACCGAAATTGACATGCCGCATGAGATTACGAGAAGCCAGCGACTGGATGCCGTCCGATGGCATGCCGGGCGCCGGTCCACGCGATCCGAGGAGATGCATCAACGGAGTGGAGAGCTTGGTGTCGATTTTTTTGTTGGGACGCACGTTCCCATCCCCAAAATCGAAGAAGGTTTGCCAGTCGACGAAGCGACGGGCTGCGCGTTTTCCGCCTCGCATGTCATTGGGGTCCGGATCATTGGGATCGGCGGAGTCATCGAAGACGAAGGCGAAGAACTCGTTGCCCGGAGCCGCCCCGAAGTTGACCCGGTAACTGGGCCTCACCTGGGAATGCCCGAACCGATAGGCTGCCACGGCGAACTCGACCGGAATCAACGGTTCACGAATCGCGTTCCTCAATAACCCGTCCTCATTGCGATCGGTGACGTTGTAGAAACGGGTCCCGTTACGAAGAATATCATTGACTCGCTCTTGCCCGATGGTCATCGGCAGGAATTCGTTGACGATGATCCACTGATAATGCCAGCGCACTTGACGTTGAGCTTCGTTGAAGACGTCCTTGTCGGAACGGTTGGCGAACGTCGGATCTTTGAGGATACGATCGGTCACGGCATTATGAAACTTCAGCATGGCCAGATGAAATTGGCTGAGCAGCACATTTTCATCATTCCGGCTGTCTGCAATGATCGCGTTGTCGTTGGCGTCACGCGGCAGATCGAATCGCGCCGCGCCTTTTCGGGAGACGGCTTCCGACCCGGGGATGGCTTCGACCTTGAATTTGATATTGCCGCCGCCGGTGTCATACAGTTCAGGCGATCGGTCGGGTCCGTTGCCATACAGGCTGTCGAGATCAAATTCAGCGGTGCGAAAGTTGGTCGTTCGTCTCGGATTGGTTTGTTCAAGGATCGGGGCTTTCAACGCGAGCGTGAGGTCATGGTCCAGGAACTGTCCGAAGAACGTCACGCCTGCCGTCATATCGGCATTATCGGCGTTGTTCGGACTGTGGACCGCGGGATTGAGAATCGACTCCTTTGGGTCAGTGAGCAGATCCTGGGCGTCAATGATTCCTTCTTTGACGCCCAGCCTTTTCGCCTGTTCTCGCGCCTCATCGGTCTGAGGCGCATAGGGTGGCAATCCTGGAAACATGCGACTAAACGAATCGTCCGGATGACGAGGGGCATGAGGCCTGGTCACATGCAGGTTGTTTCTTTTTGATAGGTCGTCGGCTGCGACGGCTTGTTCCAGGGTACCGGACAGCAAGCCCGCTAAGCCGAGCGCAACGCAATATATCGCTCGAACACGCATCGTACTCCTCCTACATTGAGAATGAACAACAAAACATCCATCCTATGACGGTCATGAAGCAACCTTCCTCACTACGACGGCCATCGCTGTTGCAGTGTTCCCATGTCAGCAAGAGTCGGGCCGACGTATATGACATGAAAATCGGCCCAAAGCCCCCAAAACGAGACGCGCGGTATCGCTCTGATTGTATTTCCTGTAGTAATACGAGAACGGAGGAATAATCCTGCGAAGGAAGTCTCCTACGTCCCAAATCTCTCGCGAATACACAGCGTGTTACTTACGTAGAGTATTCGTTGTCTCCGGCTGAGAGGCTCGATCTCAATGGTCGTTATCATTGGTGGTGGTCCTGCCGGGCTCATGGCGGCCGAAGCGGCTGTATCCGCAGACGAGACAGTCGAGCTATACGATGCCATGCCGTCCGTGGGGCGAAAGCTTCTGCTGGCAGGAAAAGGCGGGTTGAATCTCACGCATTCAGAGCCGATGGAGCCGTTTCTTTCGCGCTATGACACTCGCCGGGCACTCCTCGAACCGGCGATCAGATCATTCTCTCCGGCGGCTCTGCGGGCTTGGGCTCGTGAGCTGGGTGTGGAGACGTTCGTCGGTACGTCCGGACGAATCTTTCCCACTGATCTGAAAGCGGCCCCGCTCTTGCGCGCATGGTTGCGTCGGTTGCGACAAGCCGGTGTACGATTCCATATCAGACATCGATGGCGCGGATGGGATGAAGAGGGCAGGGTGCGGTTCACCACTCCACAAGGATTGGTTCGCGCTCATGCCGACGCTGTGGTCTTGGCGTTGGGCGGGGGCAGTTGGCCGCACCTCGGTTCCGACGCCGCATGGATTCATATTTTGGCTGAACGGAAGATCTCGATCGCTCCGCTGAAGCCGGCCAATTGTGGATTTGACGCACGGTGGAGTGACCACTTTCGGTCAAAGTTCGCCGGATATCCGGTGAAGACGATCGAAGTCACCGCGGAGACCGTGGACGGGATCGTGATCCGTCAACGGGGAGACTGTGTCGTCACGGAGACCGGTGTGGAAGGAGGCGTGATCTATACGGTCTCACGTCATGTCCGGGATGCGATCGCCATGGAAGGAACGGCCACTCTGCGGCTCGATCTCGTCCCGGATCGATCGCTGCGGCAACTCGCGCATGATCTTTCGAAGCCGCGTGGAAAACGGACGATGGCAACCCATCTCAAACGGTGTGCCGGTGTCGCGGGAGTCAAGGCCGGTCTCTTGCGCGAGGCCGTATCCAACGAAGCGTTGGCGGATCCCATTCGCTTGGCCGCTGCCATCAAATCCCTCCCGCTCACACTCATGGCGCCTCGACCACTGGCGGAAGCCATCAGCACGGCCGGCGGTGTCTCGTTCAACGCTCTCGACGGCAACTTGATGCTGCGATCATTGCCTGGAGTGTTTTGCGCAGGGGAAATGATGGATTGGGAGGCGCCGACCGGAGGCTATTTACTCACGGCATGTCTGGCGACCGGGCGCTTCGCCGGACAGGCAGCAGCGCGGTGGAGCAGGGCCTATGGCGCACAACGAGCCACAGATAGCATCCTCAAAGAAGAGTCGTAGAGACGGCATTAGCTGAAGAGCCAGTTCCAAAATGTGGCCAACCAGCCGATGATCATGCTGATCCACGAGTCACGTGTTGCAGATGGGTCGACAGTGACAGTGGGGGAAGGGACCGATGGGGCTGTAGACGGAACACTTGGCGGCGCAGGCGTTGACTCGGTCATGTGTGGTGGTGTGGTCTCCTGAAGAGACGGAGCTAAGGGTTCGGAAAGTTCAGCTGCTTCGGTGGTGAGGGGTCGGGACGCGCTTGGCGTCTCCGCACCCGACGTCACCATCACCGGCGCTTGAGTCATCTCCAGGTCTTGTTTGTACTGAGCGACCTTGGTTCGCAGGGAAACGCTCTCTTGCCGAATATCCACGATCTTACGCGCCAGTTGCCAACTCTGATTCATCAAGGTCGCCACCTGTGTCTTCATCAACGCGAGCGTGTCCTCCGCTCGCTGTCTCATAAACGGCAGCTGTTCTTCTTCTCGCTGAATCAAGGCCCGCAGTTCAGACATGGCGGCATCTTCACGTCGGTTCGAAGCCTGTAGTGCCGCGATCTCCTGGTCCAGCTCCCTGACGTCTCCGCGTACCGCTTCCAAGGCTTGGCTCTGTTCCACCGTCTCCGCCTTGACTCGTTCGTAGGTGCGCCGACTGACACAGCCGACCTCCAAGAACACAACCATGGCGAGCACACAGAACACAACCCGTTGAACGGCCAAGGACATGGTGCCGGTAGGAGGTGTCATAGTTGGTGCCTCATAGGTTAGCCAAACCAAAACCCGTGCGAACGGGTTTGCAGTCGGTCCGGTGAGTAGCTACGCGTAAGATGTACACAGTTGATGGGGATCCGTCAACCCTGCTCACCCTCTCTGTAGGGGGGCGCTTGGATAACCAGTCGGAGTATGCGTACTATGGGCCATGATGTCGTCTGATGCGGCCATGTCCATTCGGCTCCCCCCGGAGTGTGAGACCGCTCTCTTGGAACGTTTTCTCAAGGCCGAGGCCATGGCGCTGTGGACAGTACGGTCAGCGCGTTTACAAGAGGTGCCTCCCAACGTCTATGCGTTTCTCCGAAAACACGAGGAGGATGAGCGGCAACATCTGGCACAATTTGAAACCATGATCGGCCGTCAGCCTCGTGAACGAGAACGGCTGCCGTCCGTGCCGCGGCAATGGCCGGCGCTGGCCGTTCAACTGTATGGGTATGAGTCACTGGGACTTGAATTCGCAACGTTACTCGTCATGTTACGGCCGGACTTGGCCTCGATCCGCGAAGACGAACTGGTTCATGTGGATTTCTTCGAGCGCGAGATTCTCCGCCTTCTCAAGGGAGAGGCCGCCGCGGCCGAACAAGCCCGGGTCTCCGCGCGCGCGTGGTGGAGGAAATTGCCGAAAACCGTCGACCGCTACCTTGCGGCGGCGGCGCTCGATCCCCACCGGCAGGCGCTGGCGGAGCGGATTCTGACCGCGCTCGAACGGCGATTTCGCGCAACAGGACTGTTTCAGGGGGAAGATGGGCGGCGATAACGTTGGTCAGGCATGCTCGGGAAGCAGGCCGGCGACTGCTCCCATCTTTCGATATTTCTGCTCTCGCCGCGCAAGCAGTTGTTCGACGGGCAAATCAAGCAGGTCAAATAGTTGGTTGGTCAGCGCCTTTCCGACCAGGTCGCAGACGGCTCGCGGCTCGCGATGAGCGCCGCCCAGCGGTTCGGGAACGATCGTGTCGATCACGCCGAGCTTGAACAGGTCGTTCGCGGTCATTTTCAATGCGGAGGCGGCATCGGGAATCTTTTCCGGATTGTCCCAGAGAATTGCGGCACAGCCCTCAGGCGAAATGACCGAATAGACCGAATGTTCCAGCATCATGACGTGGTCGGCGACGCCGAGAGCCAAGGCCCCCCCGCTCCCCCCCTCGCCGATGACCACGGCAATGATGGGCACGGACAAGCGGGACATGACAAACAAATTTCTGGCAATGGCTTCAGCTTGTCCACGCTCTTCGGCGCCGATACCGGGATAGGCGCCGGGCGTATCGATAAAGGTCAGGATCGGGCGGTTGAACTTTTCCGCCATCTTCATGAGACGAAGGGCCTTTCGATACCCTTCGGGGTTGGGCATGCCGAAGTTCCGTTGCATGCGCTCTTTGAGGGTTTTGCCTTTTTGATGACCGATAATCATCACCGGTCGATCGTTGAATCGGGCAAATCCTCCCACGATGGCCCGATCGTCTCCAAACAGGCGGTCGCCGTGCAGCTCGAGAAAATCTCGTGTCAACTCATTGATATAGTCCAGCGTGCTGGGGCGTTGAGGGTGGCGGGCCAGCTGCGTTCGCTGCCAGGGGGTCAGGTTTTTGTAAAGCTCATGCTCCACTTGCGCCAGTTTGGTGCGCAGCTTCCGAATGTCGTTCTGTGAGGACGACTTGCCGCCGGTGGCCGCAGCGGATAGCTTTTCGATCTTCTCTTCGATCTCACGAATCGGCTTTTCAAATTCAAGATAGTCGCGCATAGTCCCAATTCCCTAGAACAGTCAGCCAGGCGGCCCCGATGAAGATCCCTAGGATAGCAAAGAGAGAGCCCCTTTGCCTAGCACTTCCTCAACCTCCGACATAAAGTGATCACTGGGAGAAACGGTCAGGTTGGGGAGGGGATTGGTTTCAGCTTCCCAGTTTGCGTCGGTCCGAAACAACATGGAGATCGTGGTGTTGCCGGGATGTCGCAGGAAGACGTCACGCAATCGAGGCAATTGCTGGGAGACCTCCGGGCGATCCATGAGGCTGATGCGGATGCGCTTGATCGCCTGCGCCTGCACCTCGGCCAGCGGTTCGATCTTGCTGCCACGGATTTTGGTGCCTTTGTCGCCGCGATCGATCGTGCCCGTGATACGAACGATCCGTTCCGGCGCGATCAGTTCGCCGGCCGTCCTGAACAAATCGGGGAACACAATCACCTCCGTGGTCCCATGCAAGTCTTCCACTGTGAGGTAGGCCATCCGATCGCCCTTTTTTGTCAGCATCGACTTGACCGCGGCGATGATGCCGCAGATCTTCACCTCGCCGCCGTCCCCGCAGTCTTTCAATCCCACGGTCGTCGTGGTCGACAAGGCGCTCAGCGTCGCTTCGTAGCGGGTGAGGGGATGGGCGGAAATGTAGAACCCCGTCAGCTCTCGTTCGTACTTCAACCGTTGCGCTTGATCCCATTCCGCGATCGAAGGCAGCGGGGAATTCGGCAAGGCCGTTGCGGTGGCGTGGCCGTTCAACTCCTCGCCGAAAATGCTGATCTGTCCGAGATCGCGTTCACGCTGCGCCGCGGCGCCCTCCTCCACGGCTTGATCGAGCACCGCCATGAGTTGCGAGCGCTTGGCGCCGGTGGAATCGAAGGCGCCGGCCTTAATAAGGCCTTCCAACATCCGCTTGTTCGCCTTGTGAAGATCCACCCGCCGACAGAAATCAAAGAACGACCCGAAGGGACCGGTCCGTGTTCGCACGTCCAGTACCGATTCCACCGCGCCCTCTCCGACGTTCTTGATGGCCGCCAAGCCAAACCGGATGGCGCCGCCGGCGACGGCGAAGTGTGTTTGACTCGCATTCACATCAGGCCCCAGCACTTTAATGCCAAGATCCCGACATTCGGTGAAATACCCGACCAGCTTATCTTGATTGCCCATGTCGGTCGTCATCAGGGCCGCCATGAATTCGGTCGGGTAGTGGGCTTTTAAGTAGCCTGTCTGATAACACACAACGGCATAGGCGGCCGCATGCGACTTATTGAAGCCATATCCGGCGAATTTTTGAATCAGTTCATACAGCTTGTCCGCTTTTTTCTCCGGAATATTCTTGTGTTTCGCGCCGTCCAGAAACTTGACGCGCAGCTTTTCCATCTCTTCCGGTTTCTTTTTGCCCATCGCGCGACGAAGGATATCGGCTTGGCCCAGCGAGAAACCGGCCATCTTGTTGGCGATCGCCATGACTTGTTCTTGGTAGACGATCACACCATAGGTATCCTTGAGGATGGGCTCCAGTTCCGGCAACTCATAGGTGATGGGCACTTTGCCCTGCTTTCGCTTGATGAAGTCAGGAATGAGGTCCATCGGTCCGGGGCGATACAGCGCGATAATGGCGATGATGTCTTCGAACCGGTCCGGTTTCAGCCCGGTGAGCAGATCGCGCATGCCGGAGCTTTCCAGCTGGAACAGCCCGGTGGTTTTTCCGGAGCTCAGAAGGGCAAAGGTGGCTGGGTCGTCGAACGGCACCTGATCGATCACGAGCGGCGGCGCATCGGGATGCGTTTCATTGATCAAGGTCTCGGCGCGTCGAATCATCGTGAGCGTCTTCAGGCCGAGGAAATCGAACTTGACCAGCCCGATTTTCTCGACGTCTCCCATCGAGTACTGGGTCACGATTTCATCGTTGGCGCCTTTATAGAGCGGCACGTGGTCGGTGAGCGGTCCTTCGGAGATCACGACGCCGGCCGCATGGGTCGAAGCATGTCGGGCCAGGCCTTCGAGCGATTGCGCGTTCGCCATCAGCTCCTTGACCTTGGGGTCCGTGTCCATCAGCTCACGCAAGCGAGGCTCGGTTTCCACGGCCTGTTGCAACGTGATATTCAATTGATTGGGAATGAGCTTGGCCACCTTGTCGGCATCCGCGTACGACATCTCCAGCACGCGGCCCACATCGCGGATCGCCGCCTTGGCGCCGAGTGTCCCGAATGTGATGATCTGCGCGACATGATCGGTGCCGTACTTCTCCACCACATAGTTGATCACTTCCCCGCGCCGGTCCATGCAGAAATCCATATCGATATCGGGAAGCGAGACGCGTTCAGGATTCAAGAACCGCTCGAACAACAGGGTGTAGACGAGCGGGTCAAGGTCGGTAATGCGCAGGGCATAGGCCACGAGACTGCCGGCGGCGGAACCACGCCCCGGCCCTACCGGAATTCCCTTCGATCGAGCGAAACGGATAATGTCCCAGACAATGAGAAAGTAGCCGGCAAATCCCATCGAACAGATCACCATCAATTCTTCTCGGAGACGCTGATCGTAGACGGCGGACGCGACCCGGCTGGGCCGTTCTTTTAATCGTTCCTTCAGCCCGGCGAGCGCGAGATGTTCCAGATAGGACTCCCGGTCCTTGAACCCTTCCGGAATTCGGTATTGTGGAAGATAGGTCTTGTTCAACGGGAGATCGAGCTCGCAATGGTCCGCAATGCGGCAGGTGTTCGTCACAGCGCCTGGAAATTCCGCGAACGCCGGAGCGATTTCTTCCGTCGATTTGACATACAGCTCATCCGTGTCGAATTTCATCCTGTTCGGGTCGCTCACCGTCTTGCCGGTCTGCAGGCACAACATCAATTCATGCGGCCGCGAGTCCTCCTTTTTCAGATAGTGGCAATCGTTGGTGCCGGCCAACGGGATCCCGAGTTTCTTATGGATCTCCATGAGGCCGGCGTTGGCGATGCGCTGATGATCGAGTCCGTTCGCCTGCACCTCGAGATAGAACTGATCCTTCCCGAAAATTTCCTGAAATTCACCGGCCACCGTCATGGCGCCGGCCATGTCGTTTTGGCCGATCAAGTAGGGAATTTCGCCGCTCAAACAGCCGGAAAGGGCGATGATACCCTCGTGATGTAACTTTAGTAATTCCTTATCAATCCGTGGTTTATAGTAAAACCCTTCGAGGTATCCTTTACTCACGAGCTTGATGAGATTCTGATAGCCGGCAAGGTTTCTCGCGAGGAGGATCAAGTGGTAGTAATCGTTATGCGCGAGCCCACTGTCCTTCTTGGCATGTCGGCTTCCTAAGGCCATATAGGCTTCACAACCAATGATTGGCTTGACGCCCACCTCTTTGGCTTTGCGATAAAACTCGACCGCGCCGAACATATTGCCATGGTCGGTCATGGCTACCGCCGGCTGATCGAAGGATTTGATCCGCCGAACCAGCGGCTCGATCTGATTTGCGCCGTCGAGGAGACTGAACTGAGTGTGGAGATGAAGGTGCACGAACGATGAAGCCATGGCGGAGGATTCTATGGAGATGGGGAAGGGAAGTCAAACGGCGTAAGGGATGGCGAGGGAGGCGCTTGACGGAGTGAACGAATTACTAGAGCCGTTCCCCGTACTTTCGGTAGTGTTGCTCCTTGGCGTCGGCGATCCATTTGTCCCGTTTAATGCGCTCAGGATCGGTCTCGAGTTTCTTGGCGATCTTCTCGATATCTTCCGGTTTCCAACGAGCAATTTGGATGAATGTGTAGGTGCCCATCTTATTGAGGGTCTGCGCAAATACCGGCCCGATCCCATTGATCTTTTTCAGGTCGTCCTTCTGAGCGTCCTTACCCACCCTGGATGATCCTTCTTGGAAACTCAGCTTGGCTTTCTGCGGACGAGCTTGAGGAGACCCCACGGTTGCCGGAACTGATTTCGTGCGAAGGGCCACGCGCAGGTCTCTGAGGCGTTGCTGCAAGCGATCGATGTGCTCATCTTTCTCCGGAATACTCCGCACCTCGTTGACGAGAGCGTGACGCTCTGCTTGGAGCGCATGCAGCTCACGGTGGAGACTCGCCAGCTGCTCATCTCGTTCATGCAGACGTTGCTCGATGAGCAGGTGTTGCGCGCGGAGTTGTTCCTGTGCGGCGCGGTGCTCTAGGAGCTTGGACCTTTCATCTTCAAGTTCTTCTACGGTGCGCGCATGAGCTCTCTCCCATTCTTTGATCTCCGATTGTTTTTCATGAAGGCGGTGGGTGGCCGGCACAAGTTCTTCGATTCGTTGATCGCGTTCTGTGAGGGCCTGTTCCAGCTGCTGGATCACGCTGCGGTGGGTGGCTTCCCGATCACTCAGTTCGACCTCCAGCTGACGGATGCGGTCGTGCACCGTCTCGAGCTTCTCCAAACGGGCGCGGAGTTGCTCGCGGTCCGCGAGGCCTTCGTTCAGTTGAGCGATGTGCTCGCGCTGCGCCCGGACTTCCTGCTCCAGCACCGCGCGGGCCTGG